>CAYPJB010000228.1:0-7361 GCA_964410845.1 uncultured Bacteroidales bacterium
CTTCGGCCGCAGTTCTTCGGGATCGAGCAGGTGAAACAGAATCACCTCGTTGCCTCGATGGCGGAGATGGTGCAGGCTGTGCATCACCTTCTGCGGATCGCTTCGCAGCAGATCCGTGAAAAGAATCACCAGGCTCTTCGTGCGGATCATCGAGGCGAGCTGGTGCAGGCTGGCAGCGAGATCGGTAGTGCCGGTCGGTTTCAGACCAGCGAGAATTCCAAGGATCGTGGCCAGTTGGGATCGCCTGCTCTTGGGAGGCAGGAAGCCTCGAATGGCAGTATCAAAGGTGACTAGTCCCACGGGATCCTGCTGATGGATCATTAGGTAGCCCAGCGCTGCAGCGAGCGAGATGGAATATTCGAACTTGGTCAGTTCCTGACGAAAGGTGTAGTTCATGGAGGCAGACAAATCCATGACCAGATAACCGCTTAGATTCGTTTCCGCACGGAACTTCTTGATGTAGTACTTGTCCGTCTTGGCATAGACGTTCCAATCAATGTCTTTCGGATCATCTCCATGCACATACTTGCGGTGTTCAGAGAACTCGACACTGAAGCCCTGGTACGGGCTGGCATGCAGACCTGTGAGAAAGCCTTCAACAATAAACTTGGCGCGCAGATCCAACCGACCGACTTGGCGGATGACTTCGGGTCTGAGGTATTTCTCTGCGGTAGCCATTAAGAGCTTTCAGCTGTCTGCTGTCAGCAATCAGCTAACAGCTTGGATGCCCAGGACCTACTTCTTCATTTTCGTAAACTTCGACACTTCCGGTTCAGGCACAGCCTTGAGCAGCATTTCGACGAGATCGTCAGTGGTCTTTCCTTCAGCTTGGGCCTGGAAGTTGATGCCAATGCGATGGCGAAGTACGGGAACCGCCACCTTCTTGATGTCGTCAATAGCGACACTGAAACGGCCATCCATCGCAGCCATGGCCTGGGCACCACTGATGAGGTATTGCCCAGCACGGGGGCCAGCACCCCAGTCAACCATTTGCTTGATGAAGGCAGGAGCTTCAGGATTCTTGGGACGTGTGGCCCGCACCAGTCGCGTCGTGTAATCGATGACATACTCGCCCACGGGTACGCTCAGCACCAGCTTCTGCAAGTTGGTGATGGCTTTGGCACTGAGAACCTTGGTAAGTTCCAGTGTTTCACGCTTGGTGGTGGAAGCAAGAATCTTTTTCTCTTCTTCCATGGTCGGGTAATCGACCTTGATGTTGAACATGAATCGATCAAGCTGAGCTTCAGGAAGCGGATAAGTACCTTCCTGCTCAATCGGATTCTGCGTGGCGATTACGAAGAAGGGTTCAGGCAGCGGATAAGTATGCTGGCCCACGGTGATATTGCGTTCCTGCATCGCCTGGAGGAGTGCAGCCTGGGTTTTTGGTGGAGTACGATTGATTTCGTCCGCCAGGATGATGTTGGCGAAGAGTGGCCCTTGCACAAAGCGGAACTCACGTCTGCCTTGATCGTTTTCATCCAGAACGTTGGTGCCGGTGATATCGCTCGGCATCAAGTCGGGGGTGAACTGAATGCGTTTGAAGCCGATGTCAAGAATCTGGCTAATGGCACTCACCATGAGGGTCTTGGCGAGGCCGGGCACACCAACGAGAAGACAATGTCCTTTCGTAAAGATGGCGGCGAAAATCTGCTCGATCACATCGGTCTGTCCAATGATGACCCGTCGAAGCTGGTCAACCATCTGAGTTCGACTCTGGGCGAACTGATCGAGAAGCTTAGCAAGGGTTTCATCACGAGAGAGTTGAGGGGGCGTAGGAACCGATGACACAAAACACTCCCTTCACGGAGCAGGAACAAATAACCGGGAGGCGAATAAAAGCAAAGCCTCTCCCCTCAATATAGTAGCGCAGAGCCAAGGGGAAGGCATGAATATGGCCTAATTATTTGGGTGAACTGCTACTCAACTTGGTCAAAAGCAGATGGGCGCATCATGAAATGCATGGTACAATGAGAGCATTAAGTGGAGAATTCAATGATTCCGCAACAAGAACCTCGTGAACTGCGTCCTGAAGAGGCTCCTGAGCTATTTGCCCGGATGCGGCAGAACTTTACAGCAGCTGACTTACAGCAATACACTGAACCGTTTGATGGCATACCTTTGCGAACCTTGCTGGAAGAGCTGGAGGCAAAGCAAAAACAAATTGAGATTCAATTACAACGAAAGAACTAAGTATGCCAGCAGCGAGGTATCCATCTCCAAAATATACTGTTGAAATTTCTGCTGCAATTGCTGGTACAATTCGTCAACTTCATGAACAAGCAGTCCGAGAACAACGGGGCAAGCTCTTTGTCACTGCCCTTTCTGAATGCACAACCAGGCTGGAAGAAGACCCACGCAGCTTTGGTGAGCCCATGTATCGCTTGCCGTTGCTGCAATTGCAAGTAAGGCACGGAGCCGTACGTCCTCTGTTTATCGATTTTGCAGTCCATGATGAAAGACCATTGGTCTTCATCCGCAAAGTGCAACTACTAGCTGCAGATTGAGAGAACTACTTTACCCGAAACCTCGCCTGCAGCGGATAGTGGTCGCTGAGATCACGTTCCTCTTCGTCAATCTTCCAATAACGTCGGTCGCGGAGTTTCAACTTAAAGTCAGGTCCCGATCCGCGGATGACGACATCCTTGCGGTTGCTAATGGTATCGAATGCGATGCCGGGGCCGTTCTTCAGCTTCGGACTGACAAAGATGTGATCCAACATTGAACCTCGGCTGCCGAAGGTGATGCGTTCCATGACCGGCAAAATGTTGACAACATCTTCCAGATCATCGTCTTTATCATCGGGGGTGTCTTTACCAGCGATAATATCAAGAGCCCGTTCTCTGGGCGGAGTCCCTCGCACTTCAGCAGTATTCATGTCACCTACGAGCACCACAAAGTGGCCTCTCTTGTGTTCATCTTCAATCCAGCGTTTGATGAACCGAGCCTGATCGCAACGGTCCATTTCCTTGCCTATCTCATCGCCTCCCATTAGGTGCATTTGTATAAAGGTAAGCCGACGCATGGTGGGGCCATCACCCCAGGGGATTTCGACCATGATCTGCTTGGTGAGTGGCTTCACCTCCCGGCTGTTCCAGTTGCGAGGTTCCGGTGCCCGGCGATACTGAGGTCTTAATCCACGCAGTACCAGCACGCCTACATCCTGTTCGGTAAAGCTATCACGACCCTGCACAAAGCAGACTTCATAATCGAGACGATGACGTTCCTTAATTGCAGCTGCCAGTTGATCCAGTACCTTTCTGTTTTCAATCTCCTGCAGACACAGCACCGTAGGCTTCATCCTGGCGATTGCATCAGCAGTCGCTTTCAGTCGCCATTCCCAATCCTTGCGACTGGGGGCGGAATTGATTTTGGCCGTTTCTGATTGATTATCGCTGATGTCCCAGTCATAGAACCATTCGAGATTCCAAGTCACAACGCTCAGGTCGCCTTTCCGCTCAGCCAGTGGGATCGCTGTTTTCTCGGGTGGCTGGGCTTCCATAGTGCAGAAGAGACCCACAAGCAACAACGAGCTAAGCAAATATCGCATGACATGACCTGTATTGCAACTTGTCCCCGGTCTCCGACCGGGGACACAATGTAAGACCGGCTCCGCCGGTATTCGTGCTGAATATTGTACAAAAAGTCAACTCATCATACCGGCTGAGCCAGCGTTGCAGTGCATCCATGGTCGGAGACCGGGGAAGAGTACTGATAGCTATTCAGCCGTATTCTTCTTGTTGATGTCCTGGGCGCTGGCATTGCGGAGGATCGAGATCATATTGCGCTTGTAAGCTTCCACACCAGGCTGGCCATAGGGGTTGACCCCCATGAGCTTGCCTTCCACAACAGTAGCGATCATGAACATCTGCATCAACTGGCCGATGTTGTACTCCGACAATGTTGGAAGTACGATCTCGCAGGTCGGGCGGCTGGCATCGTTGTAAGCAGTATTGGTGCCCTGAGTGGCAGCCTGCATCAAATTCGGGTAATTCCTTCGGCTGAATTCATTCAGACCATCTTCGTTACGATCTGACATGCCGATTGTTACTGGTGCCGTTTTGGGGCTCTTCACCGTAATGTTGATGATGAGCTTATCCCGTTTGCCTTCCTGGAATTGCTGACCGCGCGAGTGCAGATCACGTGTCATCACCGAAGTCAATGGCGTGGCTCCGCGGCCCTGCTTGCCCAGGCTTTCGGCCATCAATTGATCGTACCAGAGACCCAGGGCTTCCAGCTTCTTCGACCAGACCGACATGACCCTGATGTTCTTGCCCAGCTCTTCGGTCATCAGATGACAGACCGCGGCAAACTGCAGAACGATGTTACGTTCAAAAGGTTCTTCCAGGAAGTTCCGTGTGATACTGGAAGCCCCCTGGAGTAGTGCTCGAATATCCAATCCCATCAATCCCGCTGGCAGCAGGCCAACGGGCGAGAAGATCGAGAACCGGCCACCCACTCGGTCGGGGATGGTGAAAATCTCATCATCGCTGTAGCCTTCGGCTTTCAGCAGCTTGCGGAGTGGTGAATCACCGGGGCCGGTAACGGGGATCATCAAGTTGCGTGCCAGCTCTGACTTCGGTCCATAGAGTTCAGCAGCTTCCTTGCGGAAAACACGGAAAGCAGTCGCGGTCTCGATGGTCTTGCCACTCTTACTGATGACAACCGTGGCCCAGCGTTCCTGCTGATCGTCGGGTGAGAGACAGGTGTTCTGGAAGAGTTCCAGCAGTTCCTGCAAAGCATCGTTATCGACGTTATTGCCTTCGAAGTAGAATCGGGGAATACCCAGCCGGGCTTCGAAGGGCAATTCATTGTGATACAGGCTGCGTAGCGATTCAAAGAGAGCCCGTGCCCCCATGTAGGAACCACCGATACCCAGCACCAGGATACGGTCGCACTGATCCCGGAGCCGGGAAGCAACTGCCTGGATACGGCCCAGTTCGCTCTTCTCGCGGTTCTTGCGGAGATCGATCAGGAGCTTGTCAGGAAGATCAATGAAACCGGAATCGAGTGGCTTGAGATGTGGAGGCGGTTCTGCCAACTCACGCTCGGTAGCCACCTGGCCCTTGACCTGCATCATCTGAGGCACGATGGCCTTCAGCCGATTGGGATTGAGGTAATGCTGGCTTTGCAGTTCGACCAGCGGTTTCCATTCTTCATCAGAACGTACCTGCGACAGCAGCGACTGATAATTGAACGTGATCGCTTCGTCGGGCAACTGCATGAAACTACCTCTTCAGCAACCAAACCATACATGCCCATTTCCCCCGTTGGGGCTAGGCATACACAAGCATAGCTCTTATTGTGTTCCAGTGTAGTAAATTTCGACCAGGTAAACACGGATATGCATCAACACGACCTGATCCGCAGCATTCGCGAATCCAACTCCAGCAAGATTCTCCTCGTTGTTGCTGACGGCTTGGGCGGCCTGCCCCTCAAGCCTGGTGGCAAAACCGAACTGGAGACGGCACATACCCCCAACCTCGACGATGCTGCCCGCGACGGCGTCTGTGGCCTAAGCATCCCCGTACTGCCCGGCATCACCCCCGGCAGCGGACCCGGACACCTCGGCCTGTTCGGCTACGATCCTCTTGAATACCAGATTGGCCGGGGTGTCCTCGAAGCACTCGGCATCAATTTCCCAGTGACAAGCAAGGATGTCGCCATCCGAGGCAACTTTGTCACTGTCGATAAGGATGGCAAGATCAGCGATCGAAGAGCAGGACGACCAGCCACCGAACGTTGTGTCGAAATGTGCAAGAAGATGAGCACCATCAAGATTCCTGGCGCGGAAGTCTTCGTTGAGCCTGTCAAAGAGCACCGCTTCGTACTGGTCATTCGTGCCGAGGGACTGGGCGACAAAGTGAACGATACCGATCCCCAGGCCGTTGGTGTCAAACCACTCGTTGCCAAGGGAGAAGATGCCCCTTCGCAGAAGACGGCTGATCTCGTCAATCAATTTGTCGCAGCAGCAGCCAAGGTGCTGGCAGCCGATGCCCCGACCAACATGGTCACCTTGCGAGGCTTCGCCAAGTACCCCGCTATTGCATCGATGGAAGACATCTATGGCCTCAAAGCCTGTGCCGTCGCGGTCTACCCCATGTACAAGGGGCTGGCCCGTCTGGTCAACATGACCATCTCCGACTGTGGCAGTACCCTCGAGGAACAGGTGCGAACACTGGAGAAACTCTGGAGCCAGTACGACTTCTTCTTCCTGCACTACAAGTACACCGACAGTACCGGCGAAGATGGCAACTTCGATGCCAAGGTGAAAGCCATCGAGGCTCTGGATGTCGAAATCGGCAAGATGCGAGCACTCAAGCCCGATGTCTTGATCGTCACCGGCGACCATAGCACCCCGAGCAAGATGAAAAGCCATTCCTGGCACCCGGTGCCTACGCTGATCGTTGCTGACAACGCACGCTTCGATGGAGCCACCCATTTCAGCGAATCGAGCTGCCAGCAAGGTGGCCTGGGCCAGTTCCAGGCGAAACACCTCATGCTCCTCGCCATGGCCCACGCGGGCAGACTTGGGAAGTATGGCGCGTAGTGTACACATGCACTCAATTTGCCCCCGGTTCTTCAAGCCGGGGGTGGTGCCACGCTGACGTGAGAGTACCTCATGACGACTCTCGACGTGGGGTACAAATCGCGAAAGCGGATACAGTCATCGCACGAACCCGCCCCGGGCTTGAAGAGCCCGGGGCTAAATGAAATTCAGAATCACCACGATCACGCATACAGTTTTGCAAACATACTCTGCCACCCGATACCACTTTCCTCTCGCCTTCCGGCGAAATCTGCGATAGAGTTGGACGAGTAACTTCAACGAGTTCTACACCGAACAGCATGCACTCGCGATACCTCTCTTTCATCCTACTCTTCGTCGCCGCTGGTTCTCTTGCAGCCCAGGAGGATGGTCTACCTCATCTCGACCTGGTGCGGGGGTTGCGGGAACGAAGCTACCACGATCTGGCACTCACCTACCTGGAACAACTGCAGAAGCAGCAAGGCCTCAGTGTCGAAGTGAAGTCAGCACTGCCACTCGAACTGGCTCGATGTCGTTCGGATGTAGCAGCAACCATACCAACCGGTCCGGAGCGTGATCGTCTGCTGGCCACATCACGAACCGAGTTGGAAGCCTTCCTCAAAACGAATCCCGCGACAGCATTGGCAGCCGAGGGTGAACAAGCCTTGGCGAATACGATCACCGAACAGGCACGTAGTTTATCGGCAGCAGCTGACCGTGCCGGTGCAGGGAACTCCTCACCCAGCAAAGCTGCCATCGAGGTGCAGAAGCAGGCACTGGCCCGATTCGATGAAGCAGACCGCGTCTTTGCCACACTGCAAAAGAAACTGGAAGA
>CAYPJB010000229.1:0-7354 GCA_964410845.1 uncultured Bacteroidales bacterium
GCCTTGGCTGCATTCTTGCGGGCGAATTTGATCATGTCATCAGTCATATCGATGCCGATAGCCTTGCCCGTAGTCCCCACCTTGCGGGCTGCGGGGAAGACATCGAGCCCACCACCGGAACCGAGATCGACCACCACCTCACCAGGCCGCAGGTTCGCTGTTGCAGTCGGGTTGCCACACGAGAGAGCCATATTGGCTTCAGCGGGGATAGCCGCCAGCTCTTCCGCTGAGTAGCCGAAGGCCTCTGCGACAGCATGCACCCCAGCATCCTGCGACGACAGCCCACCCCGGGCCACTGCAGCATACTTGTCTTTGACCGCACTGATGACATCGTTCATGTCTAACTCCTTCGTTCATCGTCGATAGACGATAAAGAGAACAAATAAGAGAGCTTACAGACACTCCACCAGCGACTTGAGTTGCTGAATGGTACTGGGGTTAATGCAGTAACAAACGGTAGGCGGATCGATGGTGCCTTGGATCAGACCAGCGTCCTTCAGTACTTTGAGGTGCTGCGACACGGTTGACTGGGCCAGGCCAATCTGATCGACAATGTCGCCACAGATACACGACTGTTTGGTGGCGAGAAAACGAAGTATCTTCACTCGTGCCGGATGGCCCAGAGCCTTAGCCAGCGTTGCCAGGGTAGCATCGCTGGCAGGCTTAAGCTTACCCTGCACGACAGTTCCGAAATCACAACATTCGGCCTTCTTCGCATTCATCGTATATCTACGATAGGCGATGGAGAAAGCAAAGTCAAGTTAGCCCCCGGCCATTCAGGCCGGGGGTGGTTCACGCGATCGCTGGGGTACATGTCCGGACATGTGAAACGATCCCGCTCGAACCCCCACCCGTCATTGACGGGTGGCTAACACAGAACAAACTGATTTACACCAGAACGCTTCATGGTGTAAGATATCCACATGCATTACCTTATCTCTCCCGCCTGCTTGCTGCTGGTCGTCGCTGCCGTTTTGCCTGCGTCAGAAGAAAAGCAGCCTGCGAACAAAGTCTCCTTCAACCGCGACATCCGCCCCATTCTCAGCGATCATTGTTTCGCCTGTCACGGTCCGGACAAGAACAAGCGGCAAGGCAAACTTCGGCTCGACGAACGTGATGTAGCCATCGCCAAGAAAGCGATCGTGCCGGGGAATCCGGGCGAAAGTGAGCTGATCGCTCGCATTCACTCCAAGGATGAGAGCGAAGTGATGCCTCCCCCGGAGCATCACAAGCCCCTCACGAAGGACCAGAAAGAACTGCTGGAACGCTGGATCACTCAGGGTGCTGAATACCAGGCACACTGGGCCTACATTGCCCCCACTCGGCCAGCACTTCCCCCCGTCAAGCAACAGGCTTGGGTGAAGAACCCCATCGATACCTTCATCCTCGCACAACTCGAAGCCCGCAAGATCGCACCATCACCTGCTGCCGATCAGGCCACCCTGCTCCGTCGGCTCAGTCTTGATCTCATCGGCTTGCCCGCCCCTGCTGAACTCACCAATGCTGCATTTCTGAAGCAAGCGGATTGGTACGAGAAAGCAGTCGATCATCTCCTCGCTTCGCCACACTATGGTGAACGCATGGCGGTGCCCTGGCTCGATCTCGTCCGCTATGCCGACACCGTGGGCTACCATGGCGACCAGAACCAGCGGATCTTCCCGTACCGCGATTACGTGATCGATGCCTTCAACAGCAACATGCCCTTCGACCAGTTCACCCGTGAACAACTGGGAGGCGATCTGCTTCCCAACGCCACGCTCAGTCAAAAGGTCGCGACAGGGTTCAATCGCCTGAACATGATGACCCGCGAAGGTGGCGCTCAGCCGGAAGAGTACCTGGCTAAGTACGCTGCTGACCGCGTTCGCACCGTGGCAGGCACCTGGCTGGGTTCCACCGTCGGGTGTGCGGAGTGCCACGATCATAAGTATGATCCGTTCACTTCGCGTGATTTCTATTCACTGGCAGCCTACTTCAGCGACATGAAACAGTGGGGCGTTTACAACGACTACAGCTACACCCCCAACCCCGATCTGCGAGGGTTCAGCAACGATCACCCGTTCCCCCCTGAGATCGAAGTCGAAAGCCCGTACCTCAAACAGCGGATGGCCAACCTGCTGAAGCAGATGACCACGCTCGCGGGTTCCGAGCAAGACAGCGGCTATCAAGCCTGGAAACGCACCATCAAAGCGATGCCGAGCGTGTGGGTTACACCCAAGGTAGAAGTGGCTCTTTCCGATGCACCACCTCCTGCCAGGAAGCCAACTGCTGCCAAGAAGCCACCAGTTGCCAAGAAGGAGAGCAAGAAAGACGAAGGCGCCAAGAAGGAAGAAGTACCAGAAACCACTGAAATGCAACCCGATGGCAGCATACTCTTCGGTGGACCTGTTAAATCCACTCCTACGTTCACACTCAAGCTCCCTGCGGGCTGGCTCTCCACCATCCGGATCGAACTGCTGAACCCCACCAAGGATGGCAGCATCCTGCGCAACAATCAGGCGAGTATCACGTTTAAGCCCGTGTTCGAACTTAAACGTGCAGGCACCGAGAAGGCTACACCCCTCGCCATCCGTTTCGCCGATGCCAACCGCAAGGAACCGATTTACCGCAATGGCTTCGATCTGATCGGCATCAAAGACAACTGGCGCACCTCTGCCAGGCAACGGAAAGAATCGCATACCAGTCTCTGGTGGCTCGATCAACCGGTCGAAGCAATGGAGGGGGATGCACTGATCGTTCGCATCCCTACCAACCTGTTGCGGAAAGTTCGCATCTCGGTGTCGCCCTATGCACCAATCAGCATAGCAGAACTGGGGCATCAGCCTGACCTCTCGCCTATGGGTTATCTGCGATCAACGGGCAAGCCGAGTGAAGCTTTCACGACACTGAAAGAACTGGAAAAACAATACCACGAATGTCGGCAAGGCAAAACGATGACGCAGGTGACCGAGGCACTCGCCAAGCCCAAGGTCACCCGCGTGCTGCCTCGAGGCAATTTCCTCGATACCACCGGCGACATAGTGCAGCCTCGTCCGCCCGAATTCCTGAAGGGCAAAGCCAGCGGTACCACTCGGCTGGATCTCGCTAACTGGCTCATCTCTGCCGAGAACCCCCTCACCGCACGTGTGGTAGTGAACCGGTACTGGAAGATGCTCTTCGGCAACGGCCTCTCCAATGTTCTTGACGACTTCGGTGCCCAGGGCGAATGGCCTACCCATCCGGAACTGCTCGATTGGCTCGCGGTCGAGTTCCGTGAAGCAGGCTGGAACACGAAACACATCATCAAGCTGATGGTGATGAGCAACACCTACCGTCAGTCAGCGGTCACTCGACTGGATCTGAAAGAAGTCGATCCCAACAACCGATTGCTCGCTGCCCAGAACCCCCGTCGCCTGGAAGCCGAGTTCATCCGCGATCAGGCACTCGCCGTCGCTGGGTTGCTCAATCGTGAACTAGGCGGCCCGAGTTCCTTCCCCTACCAGCCCGCAGGCTATTACGCTCAACTGCAGTTCCCAGATCGTACGTATGTAGCCAGCCGCGATGATCGCCAGTATCGCCGTGGTGTCTATGCCCATTGGCAACGGACATTCCTGCAGCCGATGCTCGCCAACTTCGATGCCCCTTCCCGCGAAGAGTGTACCGCCAACCGCGTGCAGGCGAACACCCCGCAGCAGGCGCTGACGCTGCTCAACGATCCCACGATGGTGGAAGCTGCCCGGGTGCTGGCCGAATCGTTACTGCAACAAAAGGGCGATGATGCCAGCAAGGTGAAAGCAGCTTATCGCCGAGTTCTCTTGCGGGCACCGAAGCCAGCTGAATCGGAACGACTGCTCAAGCTCCTGGCCCAACTCCGAGAACATTACAGAAAAAACATCGGCGATGCCGAGGTATTTCTGAAAGTAGGAAACGCAACTCCTTCAGCCTCGCCACCAGCAGAGTTGGCAGCCTGGACGAACGTGATGCGGGTGGTGCTGAACCTGCACGAGGTGCTGACGAGGTACTAGTAGACGACATGCTAATTTGGCATACATGATGGGTGCCTTCGTTCGCTGTACTTAGCGTAACTATGCTGAGCCAGCTTGACAGAAAAGGCTTGGTCGTCCTCTAGTACCCGGTAGTTAGGTAATTAGTGGTTAGCTAGAATTTCTACTGTGTACTCTCGCTCGCAGCGCGAACTACCCCCGGCCTGAATGGCCGGGGGCTAAGTACGACACCACTAACTAACCTCCGCGTTTCTTCAAGTGCTCATCCATCTTGAGGTGAGGCACGCCTTCTTTCCACCAGTCGGGGGCGGGTTTGCCTTGGAGGTAGTGGTCGAAGAACTCACGCATTCTCACAGCGTAGTCTTTCTGGTTCTCGGTCTTGGCCAAGCCGTGGTTCTCGCCTTTGTACTGGAGCATCACCACGGGCTTCTGCAGCCGACGTAGCGTGTTGTAGTACTCGATGCCCTGGGTGAAATCGACCGCACCATCTTTGTCATTGTGCAAGAGCAGCAGCGGGGTCTTCACGTTCTTGGCGAAGAAGACCGGGCTGTTGCGGATGTACGCTTCCTGTTCATCCCAGTAGCCAGCAGTGAACCGGCCCTGGCTGCTTTCAAAGATAGGCTGATTGGCTGAACCACTGTTCCAGTACACGCTGCTGTACATGCTGATCAGATCGGTCAGCGGAGCGCCAGCGATGGCACATTTGAAACGGTCTGTCTGGGTGATGCCGAATGCGGTCTGGTATCCACCCCACGAGTGGCCATGCAAGCCGACCTTGGCGCCATCCACCACCTTAGTAGCGATGGCTGCATCGAGTGCAGGCAGGATGCATTCGATCGACGACTTGCCCGGATCGTTGATGCGGTAGGTGATGTCAGGCATCAGTACGGCGTAGCCATTGCTCGTGTAGATCGACTTGTTGAAGCCGCCCCGGTAGCCTGGTGGCGTGTACTGGTGGGTGCCTTGGGTCAGCTTCTCGTAAATGTAGATGACCGTCGGGTAGGCTTTGCCCGGTTCGTAGTTGGCTGGCAGGTAGAGAGCTCCTTGCAGCTTCTTGCCACCGGTACCGGTGTAGTCGATAATCTTCACACCGGACGACCAGAGGTAGTCTTTCTGCTGAGGGTTGCTGTCGGTGACCTTGGTGCTCTTGGCGAAGTTGGCATCGGTCAATTGATAGTCCGGGCTTTCTTGCGAAGTCTGTCGGGTGTAAGCGAAGACATCAGCATTTCGAGCCTTGAACGGAGTGCCGAACAGGCAATCATCCCAGAGGAGGACTTTCACCTTGTTAGTGTTTGGCTCAATGCGGCCGACGCCACTCTTCTTCGTCCATTCACCAAACATGGTGACATAGAGAGGCTTGCTGAAGTCGTAGCCTGGCTTGGATTCTGGTTCGTACTGAGTGATGCCCTGGTAACGAATCTGATCCTTTCTTCCATTGCTGGTGAGGTTGTTCGCTCCGCTGCCATCGGTCTTGACGGCCCAGAGGTCCCAGCCATCGGAGAGGACGACATGCTTGCCATCACGTGACCAGCCCAGCGGGAATCGGGGTGGCTTGTTCACGTTGTGGTCGTCTTCGTCGTTGACGAAGGTGGTGTCTTTCAAAGCGTTCGTCAGGTTGATGGACTTGCTGTTAGCCATGTCGTAGGCGAAGAAGTGGCCTTCGTCGTAATAGAGGAAGTGGGTGCCGGTTGGCGAGGTGCTGAACATGTACCGGTTCTTGGTGAGAGCTTTGGTTCGCTTGCCGGTGACGAGATCAGTCACGTAGATGTCGGCAAACCGGCGACCATCGAGGTTACCCATGTAGTCGTAGGGTTGCGAATCGCGGCCGATGGCGAACCTGGCCTTCGGAGCAGCACTGACGTTCTTGACGGTATCATCAGCCAGGCGAGTGAACTTCTTGTTCTTCACATCGTACATCGCTGAGTAGGTGAAGGTCTTGTCCATGCCAGCCTGCACCTGCTGCATCGGCTGCAGGCGTTCGTCCTTCCAGTGCCAGATCACCAGTTCCGGCTTGGCACTTGAAGGGGCAGCGGGGCGAGCCGTGGTGGTAGCTTCCTGCTTCTTAGGCTCGCTAGGCTTCGTCTCGGTCTTGGCTTCGGTCTTGGAGGGGGCAGCGGGTTTGTTGTCTTCCTTCTTCTTGCGTTCAGCGATGCCGAAGAGGAAGCCATCAAGGGCTTCGGTCCAGGTGGCACCACGGTTGGCACTGATGGCCATGCCGGCAGGGAAGTCCTTGTCGCTCTTGGGATCGTAGCTGGTCTTGGTCGGCGTGGCACCCAGGTTGGTGAAGCCCACGATGCTGATCCAGGTGCCTTCGTAGCCCGGCTCTTCGATGGCCTTGGTCACGGTGAAGGCAGTCTTGTCTTCGTTCCACGAGATGTTGCGATAGACGGCTTTGCCCGATTCGATGGGGAACAAGGCACCCGTTTTCAGATCGTGCAGGTAGACGCCATTGCCTACCTGACCTGCTGCATCAATGGTCGTGACGAGCCATTGGCCCTTCTTGTCGAAGGAGTAATCCGCCACGTTGCCGAGCACGATTTCGATACCGGTTCCGAGGTTGCGGAGAACGAGATCGGTGCCAGTGTGTTTGCTGGTGCTGGCTGGTGCAACTGCAGCGGTGGCAACAGGAGGCCCGGCGGGAGATGGTGTTGGCGTGGCAGGTGCTTCAGCAGCTTTGCGATAAGCCAGGTGGCTGGCGGTTTCACCACTGAACTCGCCTGAGCTCACACCTTCCAGCTCGGTCTTCTCCAGGTTGGCAGTATTGATCAGTATCAGCTTCGACTTGGGGCGAGGTGTACCAGGAGGTGTCCCGGGTTTCACAAAAGGCGAGACGGAAAAGGCCAGCCACTTGCTGTCGAACGAGAACTGCAGTTGGCCGAAGCCTGCCCCGGCGGGGTACTTCGTTTCTTTGCCATCAGCAACAGCACGGAGGATGACTTCGCCATCACCTTCGTTGGGTCCAACGCGGTGGGCGAACCATTTACCATCCGGCGAGAGCACCGCGGCCCGGATAGAGCGCCAGGATTCTGCGTCGTTAATAGTAAGTGCTTTTTTACCAGCTGTGGTGGCCGGTTGCTGTTTCTTCATCTCCGCGAGCTGCTTCTGCAGATCGCTCAGCTTCTTTTCGAGGTCGGCAATCTGCTCCTTGTCGTCGGCAGGCAGTGGCGACCAGGAAGCGGAGATGAGGAACACCAGACTGAGCAGGAGCAACTGTTTGTACGTTCGTCGAACCACGGCAAGACTCCACAACTTGGCAAGACCGGAGAAGATGACGGAATTCAGCCAATTTACCTAATCGTAACAGGCGATGCATGATGGAACCATGAGATTGGGGAAGTTCTTTTGCTCTGTTGCCACTACAGGCAGACTTGCAG
>CAYPJB010000230.1:0-7334 GCA_964410845.1 uncultured Bacteroidales bacterium
CTGTCGATTCTCTTCAAACTTGTTGAGTTGTTGATACGCACGTGCCAGCAAGCGATTAGCGTTGATCATCCGTTGATCATGAACTGGAACTAGTTTTTGCAGTGAGGCTAGAGCCTCTTGGATCATCTTCTCTGCAGCAGGATAATCTGCAATTTCCAGCTGAGCACGAGATACGTCGAGCCGACATTGGAGATGTTGAAGACTACTTGCTCCAGATTCAACTAGTTCCAATGCTTCGGCCTTCTCTAAATGTGATTTCGCTTCTTTGTGGTCTCCCAGAGTAAGCAGTGTTCTACCGATCGTCTGATGCAACGCAGCTTTCACACGAGGTTGGTCTTCCAGTTTGCCTTCCATGAGAAGTTTTCCAGCACGGATGACTGCATCCCGTAGCTTGATTTCTTTATCAACGATTAAGCCAGCTTCAGCTTGCACTCCGGGGTCGGCCTGCTTGAGAATATCCACCGCAAGGAAGTCGTTAATCGCTTTCGCCGTAGCCGCCTCCCGTTTCGCCTCCCCCTCCGCCTTCACCGCCTTCATCATCCCCCATGACGTGCCAACGATGCCGCCTACCAGCGATAGCACCAGTACCGATGCTGCCAGCACCTTGCCACGGTGTCGTCGCAGGAACTTCTTCAGCCGATACGTTTTGCT
Source organism: uncultured Bacteroidales bacterium (assembly GCA_964410845.1). GTDB lineage: Bacteria > Planctomycetota > Planctomycetia > Gemmatales > HRBIN36 > JAEUIE01. The sequence goes on from CAYPJB010000230.1 coordinate 652, forward strand.
CGGTGGGCTGGCGACCAGGGGCAGGTCGTGGAGGTAGTTGTCGATGTCGTTCGCCAATTGATTCGGGCCTTGATACCGGCGGCCTCGTTCCTTTTCCAGGCACTTCATGATGATCCAGTCGATCTCGCCACGCAGCTTCTTCATCAGCATGGCAGGATCGATTTTGCGAGTGGCTGCGACACTGGGCAGCGAGCCGGAGTGGGAGAGCTTGGTGCTCGGCTTGGCGGGTTCTTCCAGCCGTATCATTTCGAGCATGCGCAACATGGCTGCTGCGCCCAGCTCTTTCCGACTGAAAGGCACCGCTCCGGTCAACAGCTCGTAGAGGATGACACCCAAAGCGTAGATGTCTGCCCGTGTGTCGATATCCAGGCTGTTCACTTCCGCCTGCTCGGGTGCCATGTACTCGAGCGTGCCGATGATGGAGTTGATTTCAGAGTGAATTGTCTTGTCAGTTAGTGGCTGTAACGTCGCTTTCGCAACACCGAAATCGATCACTTTCGGAACAGGTACGCCATCGATGTAAGTAACCAGAATGTTGCCGGGCTTCAGATCACGGTGAATAATCCCCTTGTGATGGGCATGTTGCACCGCATGGCATACCGACTGGAACAGCCTGAGTCGTTCTTCGACGGTCAGCTTTTCCTGATCGCAAAACTTCGTGATGGGTAAACCCTTGATATGCTCCATCACGAAGTAAGGTTGCTTGGATTCGGACGTTCCGGCATCGATGAACTTGGCAATGTTCGGATGGTTCATCAGGGCAAGGGCCTGACGTTCCTGCTCAAACCGGGCTATCACCTGGTGCGATGCGTAATCTGATTTGATCAGCTTCAGCGCGAAGGACGTTTTGACATCGCGAACCGTGTCGACGATGTAAACAGTTCCCATACCCCCTTCGCCCAACTGTTCCCTGATCTTGTATTTGCCAGCAATCACCGAGCCTATGTTGACCTTGGGCACGTAGTCTGCGGTTACACTGCCTTCGGGAAGAGTGGGAGGTTGTTGCGCTACTGCTTTGTCGTTGTTGGTGAGTTTTACCTGAATGAGATATGCCAGAAGCTGTTCGAGCTCTTTTCGCAACTCAGGCTGCCCGGCAAATGCCTGATCCAGAAATGCAACACGCTCGGCATCATTTTGAAGCTTGGCAGCACGATTAACTATGTCCATCAAATTCATCAGCAGAATCCTGCCCATCAGCAACAGGCAGGATCATACCAAACCATTTATGCAAATGCATGAAAAATATTCTATTTTAAGATACTCTCCGCTGTCGAGTTGTATGACAACACATGAATCAACTCTGACTTCATGTCCTTTTCTCAACCATTTCACCTTTTCCTGAGTTGCGAAGCGTAGGCGTGTCGAAAGCGGGATTCGTCCATATCGAGCGAGTCAACCAGCATTTGCAAGGTGGCTCCATGGATCTCACCACTTTCATGCAACCGCTTCAGCTTACGTCGCTGTGCTCGGATGGCACCTAGATACAATTCGCGGCTGGGTCGTGAGAAATCCCTTGCCTCCTCTTCTGGTAGATTCAGCATGGTTAACTGACTGAGGGCTAATTCTCCCTGACGCTCAAAGTGATCGCGCACTTTCCTGATCACCCCTTGATGCTGACTCAGTTCATCGCCCACGCTCTCCAGGTACGAGACGGCTGATCCCACCAACTCCAAGCGGATATGAATTTCGTATTCCTGCGACGACTTACTCGCGTCACTCAGTCGCAGGAACCTGACCAGTGATGACAGTGTCAGTCCCTGGATAAATAGTGTGCCAAGCACCACGCCGAAGGTGATGGCCAGCAACATGCCGCGATAGGGGAAGGGTTGTCCATCGCTCGTGACATGAGGAATGGCCAGTGCCGCAGCCAGTGATACGACACCTCGCATGCCACACCAGCCGATGACGACCAGTGAACTGAGTGAGGGCATGGGGTCTCGTGTGCGAATACGTTTACTGACTGCTCGTGGAATCCAGGCAGCAGGATAGATCCAGAGCAGGCGAACCACCACCACCGTCAGATAGACAGCGATGGTAGCGAACACCGTGGTCCACAAGGCACGGTCTTCGCTGAGCTGCGCCAGGATCGCTGGCAGTTGTAATCCAATCAACACAAATGCCAATCCATTCAAAATGAACTCGAGGGTACTCCACACGGCAGTGGCCTGTAAACGCATTCGGGGAGTGAAGTACTCGTCCTGTCGGCGGCAAACCATGATTCCCACCGTCACGGTGGACAGCACTCCCGAAACATGGAGATGCTCTGCTGCAAGATAGGCAGCGTAGGGTGTCAACAACGTCAGCACGGTTTCCACTGTAGGCTCGTCCAGCAGACGATGTATTTGGCCAACGATCCAGCCCAGAGCCAGGCCGATCAGAATCCCACCGACCGCTGCCATCACGAAGAGCTTCACTGCATCCACGAAGACAAAACTACCGGTCAGAACCGCAGCGATGCCCAGGCGGTAAATCACCAGTCCGGTGGCGTCGTTCACCAGGCTTTCGCCTTCCAGAATGGTCTGAATACGAGTGGGAACACCCAGGCCTCGTGTTACGGAGGTTGCAGCAATGGCATCGGGGGGACCAAGGATGCCCCCTAATGCCAGCGCCATCGCCCACGACATCTCAGGCACTATCCATTGCATTACAGCCATCACGCAGAGTGCCGTCAGAATGACCAGGCCGACAGCCAATTGGACAATCGGGCGGAGGTTCCGTTTGAAATCATGCCAGGGCATCTGCCAGGCTGCAAAGTAAAGGAGCGGAGGCAGAAAAACCAGGAACACCAGATCCGGGGGCAATGTGATGCAAGGCAACCCCGGAATCAGGCTGATGGCCAGGCCACCCACTACCATCAACGTAGGGACCGGCACGCGAAGCTTCGGAGCAAGCAAGGCAAGTATGGTAACTAACGTCATCAGACCCAACATCGTCGGCACTTCGATCACATCTGTCTCCTGTCACACTGTTGGTAACAATAGCAGATGTGATGTTGCCGGGGCAGACGACTTCTGAGCCTAGCCGACCTTGCGCTGTTGTTCCTGTTGCTGCGTTTTGGGGAAATGTTTGCGGAGGATCTGCTTGGCTGTCTTGATCCAACTGGGACGGCGCATTGCGAGTTTCAAGGCGCGTTGCACAGCAGGGTCAGGTCGACGAAGTTGGAGCAGCTCGTAGTTCTCCATGTTGGCCCGCACGACATTGCCATTGTTGCCGTACCGTAGTTCGCTCATGTGTTTGAGATCGATATCAGGCTTGAAGGTCTGACAACGATCCAGAACTCCCAAAGCATACAGGGCGACCTTGGTACGGTAGCACTTCTCGCAACGATTACAGTTGTAGCGGTCATTCTTGTTGTTGAAACAGACTCGTAGCCGACGCATCGCTACTTCGTTAGTGACCACCAGCGCCAGTTTCTCATGACGTTTACACTCACAACCGTCATTGATCACCTGCACGGCTTCCGTGCTCCAGTGATGATCGAGAATGGGATGTGATCCCCAGGGGAACAGATCGCCATAATGCTGCGATGAGGCAATGTACACCGTATCGAGCTTCTTCGAAAGCAGCGAGGCTGTTCCTCCCAGAATAGCGCCATGCAGATCACGCCAGTGAATGATAGGATCGCTGAACTCGCGGATATTGGTCTTGAGCTGGATCAACCCGACACCAAGCTCATCTGCCATCTGTTGAATCTGTTCCGTGACGAGTTGAGCGAATGTTTCCTGTTCCAGCTTGATGTCGAAGCCCCAGCCGAAGATCAGCTGCGTGATGCGTTCCTTGTGCTTGAGATACGTGTAATAAGAATCGACGCCACCGGAGAAAAAACTTGCAGCAGTACGGCCATCGACAGCTTCTTCCACCTGGCCTGGAACATCAATCCTGATGCGATGCGTATGTGGCCTGAAGAACTTGATGATGTCCTGAATGGTGCTGGTGGCTTCGAGCATGCGTTCACTGGCAGGCTGTTCGCAGCGGATGTTCCAGCCTCGTGTCATGGCTAATGGTACGCAGAGTGCCACAAAGGGCGTGACAGTGTCACGGATTTCCGCTCCCATGACATCGAAGTACAGATCGAAGTTCCCCACAGGACTTTCGAGCCTGACATCAACCCGCGATCCAGTCGAAGTTTCACGCAACTGTGGCGAATGAATGATGAGTTCATGAGACATCACAGGTCCTCCTGAAAGGAAAGTGGGCAACTCGCCCTGAAAACATGGAACTAACGAAGTCGTCTACGACTGCTTCGATGGGGCTTGACCGAACCACTTGAGGTAAGTGGATCGGCGGAAAAGCGGCTTGGCTTGCCGGTTCAGTTGCCGAAGCAGTCCCGGGCGTCGCATGGAGCGTTGCACCGCCTGAACAACATGCTTGCTATCGTGGCGTTCTTTGAGGGCAGTCAGGTTTTCCTGCACGTACATGAGGATGCGGGGATTGCCTCCCAGCCGGAGGCGGGCTATTTGTCGAATATCGAGAGTATTGGCAAACGTCTCACAGCGGTCCAGCACATTGAGCGAGTACAGACTGATCATCGTTCGCAGGCATTTCTCACACCGCCCGCAATTGAGTTCCGATGCCCGGTTGCGATAACAGACACGGAGTGTCTTGAGAGCAATGTCGCTCTGTGCCAGTCGAGCTACTTTCTGGAAGCGAGTGGCTTCGCAGCCATCGTGAACGATGTTGACCGTCTCACTGCTCCAGAGTGGATCAAGCAGGGGATGAGTACCACACGCGAACAGATCGGCATAGGTATGGGTAGCAGCCAGGTAAACGGTGCCCACAGCCTGGCCAACCAGATGGGCCACACTGGCCAGTGCAGCACCGTGATACATTCGCCACGAGACGAACTGGTCGCAGAACTCACGAAGATTAGTTGTGACTTCGATGAGATTAACATCCAGTGCCTGGGCCGTTTGACGTATCGAAGCTGACACTCGTTGAGCCAGCTCAGTCTTGTGCAGGGGAATGTCAAACCCGGTCACGAAGATGAGTGATGCAATCGATTTCTGATGTTTGAGGTAGGTGTAGTACGAATCGACACCACCAGAGAAAAACGTACCCGATGCAGATGGTCGAGACCGTGTCTGCAATGTAGGAGCTTGCCACTCGATCTTTTCAAATCCCGGAACCCAGAGTTTGAACACGGATTGAATCTGGGGAATGCTCTGCTGCAATAGGGCCGAAACCGGGCCTTCCACCTGCAAGTTCCAACCGCGAGACATAGCCAGCGGCAAGGCAGCTGCGATGAATGGCGTGCCATCTACCGACAGCGAACAACCCTTTACCCGAAAGTACAACACTTGAGAAAACGAGGGGCCTTCAAGCTTGGCGGAAAGACAACTTCCCGAAGCTTCCTGCACCAGAGTAGGCATGCGAACAGTTAACGTTGCCGTCAACAGTCTTCTCCGTTAGTAGAAACGGTGATTCGTTATCCCAACCGAGTCCCCCGGTGGAAGCTGATTCTGTTATCAGTCATTCAGGTGCGATAGTTGAACTGAATCTGGAATATGAACGATTCTTAAGACCAGTGCTGTAAATGTGGGTCAACTCTGGCAGTGAGGCAGGAATATCTCCTTCTTTGCGTCACCTTTAATACTAACTTCCAGGACTTCAGACTCTCTCCATTTTTTGCTGGATCGATGATCTTGAAGTCGCCTTGTTTACTCATCAATAATTGACTGGTTTCTCTTCACTTTTCCATTGCATCCCCATCCGAGACACGGTTAACTGAATCCTTCCTCTGGGAGAAGCAACTATGGATCGTCGTGCGTTTCTGGCTGCCAGTGTAACGAGTGTGGCAGCGGTAATAACCACCCAAGCCAGGGAACCAATGGGTGATATCGTTCGATTGGATCCGCGATTGGATGCACTCGTCGGACCTGATGCCAGGTTGGAAAAGGTGGCAGGAGGGTTTGACTGGGCGGAAGGACCGATCTGGCAGGCAAGTGAGAAACGGTTGCTGTTCTCCGACATACCCAAGAACATGGTCTGGCAATGGTCAGGGGAGTCGGGTCTCAAGCCCTTTCTCTATCACAGTGGCTATACCGGACAGAAGAAGCGAGGCGGTGAATCAGGCTGCAACGGCTTGACACTGAACCAAGCTGGCAAGCTCATCCTGTGCCAGCATGGCGATCGTCGCATCGCTCAACTCAACGACGATGGCAAGACATTCACCACGCTTGCTGACAAGTACGATGGGAAACGCTTCAACAGTCCGAATGATCTCGCTTACCATAGTAATGGCGATCTCTATTTCACCGATCCGCCCTACGGCCTCGAAAAAGGCCCGAACGATCCTTCACGAGAACTGCCTTTCTGCGGCGTTTATCGACTGAGTGCCGATGGTAAAATCACCCTGCTCACCAAAGAAATGTCTCGGCCAAATGGCATCGCCTTCTCTCCTGACGAAAAGACGCTCTACGTAGCCAACTCCGATCCAAAACTGGCTCATTGGCTGGCCTTCCCGGTCAAAAGCGATGGCAGCCTCGGCGAAGGTAAGCTCTTTTTCGATGTCACCAAAGAAGTGTCTAAGATGAAAGGCCTGCCAGATGGTCTCAAGGTGGATGTGGCAGGTAATCTCTTTGCCACCGGACCTGGCGGTGTCTGGGTGTTAACTTCGAAGGCAGAAGTGCTCGGGCGGATTGATCCCGGCTGTGCGACCGCCAACTGTGGCTTCGGCGAAGATG
>CAYPJB010000231.1:0-7317 GCA_964410845.1 uncultured Bacteroidales bacterium
CATCATCAAACTTCTGAACCTTTTGGATGACTGGTGTGGTATTACCGTAGCCGAGGTTCTCCTGGTAATCTGAAAGGTCCTTGTAGTTTGCCAGACTTTGGGCAGCCATCTGTTGAGTGGGTTTCGGTTTAGAGAGTGGATCAACCTCTGGAGGATTGAGCTGCAATCCTCGTAGTTGCTTCAAGCCCTGGAATGCCTTGGCGGAGAATGCACTATCAAGTCTCGTTCCAGATTGTGATAAGAACGGTGATGCAGGGAGCTTGGCCTGGTTGGATCGGACTACCTGAAGCGCATCCTGATAGCTGTATTGCAATTTATCTTTGGTTTTTCCCTCATTTCCCTTGGGTGTAGCTGGAACCTTCCAGGGAATATTCGCTATTTTGCCGGGGTTTGCCCCAAGAATAGAGGGGTTCAGCAGTATAGCATTCCCACCAGCTTCACTGCGATACAGGTTGACCCCTCCTTCGGGTAGCCAGCCTGATTTCATGATCCAACGTAGCCGAACCTCAGCCTTGCCAGACTCCACCATGCTAGCTGCATAGATTTCAAAATCGCCAAGCTGAGGTACATTTCCACTCCGTGCTGCAAGCGCGAACCAGCCGATCAGAATCATGGCTGCAACAATGCCTGTAGCCCTTTTGGATACTTTGTTGAATTCCATATTGCACCTTCAATTCAATTCGGTTCGAGATCAGAGCCGATTCCGCAATTCAGATTCTTTTAGAAATCACGGCCACGTGCCATCAAAATCCACCGAAGCACAGGTATCACCCAATGGTGTGCCAATACATCCCTGGATGCCACCATAGACGTGCAGTTGGAAGGGGCTTGTTGCCAGTGATCCCCCGAGCCAGGCTTCAGCCGAGGCACTGAACACATAAAAGTCTACTTCACCGAATAAGTGGATTTCCCCACCTAATGTCAGATTGGTGTTTTGAGGATGCTTTTCGAGAGAGGCAAAGAGTGAGCCATCCAACTGCCCTGTGACTATACCCAGGAAGCTTTCTCGCCAGATAAAACCTGCACCAAGTCTAAAGTCGTAGTCCGTCTGGTTGGGGTTTGACTTGTTTGGTGTTTGCTTGACATCAAGCCCCATGCCTCCTTTCAGGGTGAGCACTCCGCCAAGAAGGGAAATGCCTGCTGCCTTATCAGGCAACGGCCAGCCGAGATATAAGTGCTGATCACTTGACCCGATATAAAACTCGCTGGTGCCGCTTATAGACACCAGACGAAACGACCGAGTCGGGAAATTAAGGTCAGCTGCCAGTTGTGCAGTGACTGATTTCGTGGTGATTGACAGACTACCAACAGCTTGTCGGTCGCCTGATGGTTTCTTTCCCATAGCTCGTGCTTCGAAGATATTGGCAGCTACTGCTATTGTCATGGTCACTGGGCTGGTGGTAAACGTAAGCATGGCGTTGCCCCAGGCCAGAAAGTCGTCTGTCGTTGATATTCCGACACCTGCTTGGAACAGGAAGTTACCAGGCGCGCTGAGGAAGTCGTCAGGCGTTAAGTCTCCGCCTGTCTTGCCTGATGTCAGCACGTTTGCTTTGACATTAATGTTGTTTCCCAAGCCTCCTCGAAACGCATAAATCTTGAGGCTGGAATTGCCTAGAGGGATTGGAACTGGCGGTTCGATGCTGCCAAATACCAACCAGGCACCCTTGGCCACGAACATGGTCAATTCACCGCCTGGCCCATCTCCCAGATACAAGCTACCTTTGCCAAACATGCAATCGACGTTTTCACCACCGAATAGCCGATTCTCTTTGGAGATTGTGAAATCGAGCCGACCAAAAGCAAAATCCTGAACGACGTGGATCGGTTCAAAATTCGGCACAGCTGGAGCATCTGCACTTGAAGAAAGGAATCCAAAAGAAGTAGCTGATATTTCAGGTGATTCCGTATTGATGGAAACGAACCGCATGGCGGGATTATCATCCAACTGCACGGTGGATTTCGTAGGCGAGACTCGCAATCCCGGATCGTACTTTTGATTGGGAAAGTCGTCGGAAAGATGTGCCTCACCGTTCAGGGAAAGATGTGGATCCCTTTGTTTCTTCGAGTCGTATTGGTACGTGTTGGGCAGGTCAAAGTCATGGATGATCAAGACAAATGACTTCAGATCCACATCCACTTGCCCTATGGGGATCTTCGTTCTGGAGTTTTTGTCGAAGGGATCACCAAAGAGGCCATCGGCGTTGAAGATGATGTCAGTCACAGGCACTGCAACAGATTTCAGTTGAGGCAGTGTTGGAATATCGAACGTTATCGTTCCTGACAGATGAAACAAGGGATCTGGAACAACTTGTTTCCCATCTTTGGGTGGTGGGTAATGATCAGGAGGCTTAATCGTACCCTGTGCGATAGCGAAATATAAGCCATAACCTGGCAGTGACAGATGACCACCTGCTAAGGATACTGTCGGAATGCCATCCTGATTGATCGCAATCTTTGCTGACAAATCCGCTTTCGAAGGTACATCGATGGTAGCAAAGCAATTCTGAGTACCAGTGAGATGTCCCTGAGTAAATCGCCACGTGGTTGTCGGACTGGTAATGGTGATCTTGTATTTCGGAGCGCCAGGACACACCAGGCCTGGATTTAATTCCTTCGGGTTCATCGCAATTTGTCCGGAGGCGCCGACAGACTGCAGAAAAAATTCGTCTCCAGTTTTCAAAGCGATTTCAATGGGCCTATTGTCGGTGCCCTTGAATGCACGTGCAAAGAACTTTCCACCACTGACTTTAATTCCACCAGGGCCGTCGAGTAGCAGCGAGTACATCGTTCCATTTTCGACAATCAAGCCGAATCGTCCTTCATTCCATGTTGCTGTGAATGCTCCCGAACCTGCGGACGACCAAAATGGATGTGGCCCCTTAGCCGTCGAGTAGATCAACTTGGCTTCTATTGAGGAAGTGATCGGACCTGAACCTGGCACCACCTTTTCTGATCCTTCCTTATCAACTTGCTTGGTCTTGCCATCGTCCTGAGGTTTGGGTTCCAGCTTGTATTCCGTATAGATATCCGGCAGTTGTAGTTTGCCTTCCACCAGTGCATCGGTGTAATCCCCTTTGACCACCTTGAACGAGATGGCCTTGGCGTTCATCGAAAAGCCAGCGGGGCGAATGAATTGCAGATTAGTTGGTCCCTTGGTTGCTGCTGTGAAGGTCGATACGCCAACATCGGGGATACTGCCACCTTGTTGCTGCACGCTATCTTCCAACTTGACTTGCTGGGTATATGCATGAAAACCGGTAATGAGCAGGAACCGAGGCAGGTAGCCAATGACTTCCGTAGGGCCAAGTGTGGTTTCCAGACTGCAGGGCTTGGTCTGTTGCGGGTTGACTTGTAAGCGAATGCTGCCAAGCGTTCGGATGTTGAGAAATTTGAAACCGTCTACCATCAGGGTCGTCGGCTGGATGGGTATTCCCTGATCTGCAAGGGTAAACCCAGCGGATGAAAGTGGAATCTCGATAGCTTTACGACCACGATCCGTTCCCAAGTGAACTTCAACTGCTTTACCGTTCTCCGTGACGTACGGCAGATGAATCCGGACGCTACCCTTGAATTTGAAGGAGGATGAACCCCCTCTTTGCACTATATCTTCAGCAATTTCTCCGCCCTTTTCCAACACCAGATCGAACTTGTTTCCCAAGAATCGCCTGGCGATGAGATCGTCGCTCAGTGTAATGCGTACTCCCGAGTTCCTGCCGAGCCTGTCATGGACAATGCCGGTGAATTTCTGACTCTTGAGGAGAGGTAATGGATGCCCCACGAGGGTGAGAGCGATGTCAGCAGTTCCAGCAACAGGCCTGCCCAGAGCTGCAGTTCCAGAATACTTCACGTCACGCAGACTAAGTGCTGAACTACGGATTCCCTGCTGAGTAGGTATCACGTTTAAGTTGTTTGGAAGTGAAGAAAGTGAGGGAGGCTGATTCCCCTGTCATTTAGACTGTGCTGATTTCTGCGGATCTTCGATGAATGCTATTGCGAAAACTTGTGAGGAAGCGGCAAGAAGAACAATACAGCTTGCCAGTGTGAACTTCCAAGTGGAAACTCTACGCAAGAATAACCTCGTCATCAACATGTCACACCTCAGTAGAGTTAATGGCAGCTGACAGATGAAATCGCGGGCAGCATGGACATCAAAAGAAACGGGACTGCAATTCGTCTTCTCTTCCAATGACGTAGTGTGAACCAATACCAGATCGCCATTTGCCATATGCTTACCTGTGTATCCATTATTGCAGTTTCAATAATGCTAGCAAAGAGATTCTTCTGTTTTGCTGATGATGCCTGGCGAGCACAAATGTTTCAACTGATCTAGGTCGCTATCGTTTGTTGATGTAGTTGCTGATGATGCCTGATGAGGAAACGAGTCTCTTTGCTGAGGCTACGCAGTGTAAAGCGAGTCTCCAGTACCAGCAACCAGGAGCCAAGTACCAGGCCAGCAACGCCACCAAGTCCTGCAATCACTGCCAGAAACAGCAACATGAAGCCAGGGATGGGTAACTGAATGGAAAAGAGACCAGTTCCGAAGACTGAAATCAGGCTGGCTGCAGCGAACGAGCCCAGAGAGAAGTAGAAAGCTGTCAGAGACTTCACGATGTAGTGCAATCGCTTCTCGGCATAAGTCAGCAGTTGAATGTGTAGATCAACCCATTCGCTCGACTTGCCAGCACGGTTTTCCAACTGCGTGGATATGCTACGTGCCCGTTCGGTGGCACGTGCCAATCTGTTAGATGTGGCTAATGCGGATACCGAGGATGCATTCGTCAGGATGGCTGGTGCTGCAATGAACGTCAGCACTGCGAATGGATTATTGGCTATCAGGTCCACAGGCTGCCCCTTCCTGGCAACAGATTATTTTCATTTCCCGCAAACGGTGTGCTGCCTCTATTCATCGTATGTTCAGAATGATTTGCATCTTACTAACGATTATTCTTGTAATTCACACTCAGATAAACGAGCGGTGGTACGCTGCCGACGGTACCAGCCATATTGCACAAACACGATTGACATCAGAAGCAAAGTAACAGTGGTGGGTTCCGGTACTGCCGTGATGCGCATGAAGTAAACATCCTGCTCACCGTTAAATGTAGCTGAGAAGATCACGTTGGCGCCAAGATCGTCGGAAGTCATGTCGTAGTAATCGCCAATCTTGTCCTGTGAGGGGTAGCCCACGGTGTGGTTGAATACAGGCGAGACAGTGAGTTGCCCCAGCCAAGTCACTCCTGCATCGAATGACCAGGAGTATTTCAACACCGAAAAGTTGTTGCTGGGGTCAACACTGGTATCGTTCCAGATCGCATCGATGCGGCCATTCGGAGCAACAGCCATGGTGCCGAACCACTGGTAAGAATTGTCGCCAACGGGATTGTTGTTCACCTTCAGGGGATTACTCCAAGTATTGCCGCCATCGGTGCTGCGAATGAACATGACATCAAGCGGATCGGCTCCAGCTGGGTTGACTGAGCCAAGCACATACAGGTTTCCATTGCTGGCAGCTGCTACAGAGACTTGCCCCAGAAGGCCTACCGGGTTGACAGACGAGTTGCCGGTACTGGTCACTCCCCCAAGATTGATGCTAGTGGTTGTAAACGTGGGAGTTTGCGCAGCAAATTGTGCATCAGTGGAACGCGAGAAGAGGTGCCCCGTCTGATTGAGGTTCGAGCCAGCTGCATAAAGTGTGCCCGATGGGCCTACCGCCAACGTGCCCCATTTCATGAAAGGGTTTGGTCCGGGAAGGGGTGCTTCGTAAGAAGTTCCGCCATTGGTGGAGCGGGTGAAGCTGGTGTTCGCTACGGAACTGAATTGCACGTTCCAGTGCTGATAGATGTTTCCCCGCCCTGGTCCGTTGGTATTGTCGATGGCGATCCATTGCTTGTCGCCGCCGAACGCCGAAACCGGGGATCCCCAGGTGGCCCCACCATTAGTGGATTTGAAAATCTCTGCTGAGGTGGTGGAACTGAGACTCGAATAGTAGAAGTTGCCATCTGCATCAGCACGGAGCACAGGGTCGCTGCGGAAATTGCCTGGTGTCAGAACGCTGGAGTTCCAGGTTTGCCCGCCGTTAGTGCTGTAAGCAACACCTGCCTGACGGAAATTGTTACTGATAGTGTCAAACTGCCTCCAGCCAACTGCCATGCGCAATGGATTAGTGGGGTCGACCGCTAACGACGGCTCATTGGCAGCATCACCCACAATATTCTGCCCAAAGGCATTCGTGTTGACTTGAACGTATGGGTAAAGCGTTTGGGCTAACGACTTTGCCTGTACGCAAGTCCAGATAAGCACAACTACAAGACATCTATGCATGACAGGGACCTTAAACCAGGCTCTACTTTAATGAGTGTGGTAGTGATTGCAATCGTCGTAGTCAGATTTCCAGGCAGATACCATGATAAGTTCCCACGCACGTTTCAAAAATGAGTCGTCAGAAGCAATTCACTTATCAACCTCTATTCCTGGTGGCATGAATCCAGACCATACGTACCATGCAGCATCCATTCGGATCGTCAGAAACCAAGAATTGAACCTACAATATAATCATGGTCAAGATTCTGCCGCAGGGTTACGTAGCGATGGCTATCTAGTTGAAGAAGGCAGTAGCAATCTGTTGACAAAATCGACTTCAAAAGTTGTTTCGGAAACAACCGCATACCCGTTTTTCATCGTTGAAGCACGGGCAGTAAGCTGTCGGAGCCCGATGAGGCGTGAATCGTTTTTAGTTTCAACTGTCATGATTGCAGAGGCTTTTTGCATCGGCCAGGTTAGTGGCTTGGCACTCAATAAACCTTTCAACTCTGCAGGAATGATCAGCTCAACTGTGATGGGTCCTGTCAAGCTGTTGGAACGAGACAGTTTCAGAGGAATCTCCAGAGGTTTGCCTATAACCACTTGCAGTTCATTAGTGGAGTTTGACAATTTCATAAGCGCACCTTCGATCGACATGGTGACCTGCCCTTCGACCGGTGTCATCACATAGCGTGGGGTGCCTTGGTTGTCTGGGACTTGAGCGATGGCAACAAGTCCGATTCGGGAGGTGCGTGAGGTCTCCAGCCATTCCGGCAGGAACACCGGGTAATCGAACCTGGTAGTACCTGGCGCAACGACGACTGCCGGTCCGCGAATGCCTTGGCGGTGACGCTGCTGGTTGCCTGCCATATCGAGCACGATCGCGCCGGTAAATCCATCAGTTCTTTCGATCAATATTTCAGTGAGGTGAGTCGAGCCGCGCGGAATCCGTCTTCCACCATCGGCCTCGGCCACCTTTGCCTTGATCGGCGGCTTCATGGTGGTAGCTACCAGGAC
>CAYPJB010000232.1:0-7303 GCA_964410845.1 uncultured Bacteroidales bacterium
TTCTTCGTTCATTCGAACTGTTTCACCAACATTCCGAACGCCTGCCGTTGCCATCTGGTTGGTTGCCCTGGTCTCGGTGGCTTTCACAATATTTACACCCATCTACTCAACCATTACTGCAGTGTGTGTCATCTTCCTTTACATCTCCTACGTGCTGCCGACTGCCTTGGGCATTATGGCTCTGGGACGAAGCTGGCGGAGGATGGGTCCCTGGCAACTAGGAAGATGGTTCCGGCCATTGGCCATCATCAGCGTGGTAGGCTGCATTACGCTCATTATCATTGGCATGCAGCCACCCAATGAGAAGGCTATGTATGTGATACCGGGTATGCTGATGTTTCTGGGCATATACTGGTGGACCTTCGCAAGGAAGGCATTCCCTGGACCACCTCTTGGGCTGCAGAGCAAGCAACAAGAGGAAGCCATTCTTGCAGCGGAAGATGCGGTGCATGAGACAGTGCATGTCCCTCTCATGGTCAAAGAGATCAGTCATGAGTAACGAACTGACAAGACAGGCGGCATTATTGCCTGAATCTGTGCGGCAAACTCTGGTTCGGACACCTGCCCGGCTCTTCACTGGTCGAGCCGGTACCGGATATCTTACAGCTACTGCACTTCAACTGCGTGCTGATCATGCTTCTGCACGGGATGCCGTTTACGACGCAATCGATCTGGAGCGAGATCTGGGGCATGACCGAGTCAGCCGATATGGTTTGTTCTCGGTCTGCTCCCAAGCCGCTGACCGTACCGAATATCTCATGCGTCCGGATCGAGGCCGTCGACTGAGTACTTCAGCAGAGACTATGATTCAGCGGGAATGCCCCCCAGGTTCTGATTTACAGATCGTTTTGGGTGATGGTCTTTCTGCTTCAGCTTTGGCACAGCATGGTGGCGAACTGCTCGATCTAGTTTGGGACCTCGCCCAGTCACAATCCTGGAAGCTTGGCAAACCATTCCTGGTACGTAATTGCCGAGTAGGTATTCTTAACGAAGTCGGTCGACTGCTGCAGCCGCAGGTAGTAGTACTTCTGATTGGTGAGCGTCCTGGCCTGGCACAGTCAGCATCTCTCTCTGCGTACATGGCCTTTCAGCCTCAGCCCCACCATACCGATGCCCAGCGCAATCTCATATCCAATATTCATCCCCACGGTGTCACCATTCCCGTTGCTGCAGAGCGTCTGATGAACCTGGCGTTACAATTGCGTCAACAGCGTTGCAGCGGTGTGATGGTGAAGGAAGCAATCGCTAACAATTATCTGACTTAACGAGTAATGATTGCAAGTGGACCAATATGTAAGTACACTACACTTCTTGCCTCATTCCGCACAAGCAAGCTTGCACTTTCAGTGATTGGCATTACGTCCTGAAAATGGATTTCTGTCTATCATGCGTGATGTCCAAAGATGACATAATCACCAAGGAACCATTTGATGAAGTCGCAACCCATTACACGTCGCCAGGCAATCAAGGGAATAGCTGCTGGAACTGCGGCACCAATGGTCTTTCGTTCTTTTGCTCATGCCACACCATCAGAAACCGTTCTTCACGTGAGTGTCGGAGCCGGCGGTATGGCTGCTTCAGACATTGGTTCATTAACCTCAAGTAAAAATCTGAAGTTAGTGGCGATTGCTGATGTAGATTCGACAAGAGCAACCGAAATGGCGAAAAGACATCCGGGTGTCAAGGTTTACACAGACTGGCGTGTGATGTTCGAAAAAGAAACTTTTGATTCGGTCAACGTATCAACACCAGATCACATGCATGCTGCTCCAACAATGCGAGCGATTCGCATGGGCAAGGCGGTTTACACTCAGAAGCCACTCACTCAGACCATCTTTGAAGCGCGCCGACTCGCAGATGCAGCAGCTGACAAGAAGACCATTTCCCAAATGGGAATTCAGATTCATTCAGCAAGAGAGCACAAAACAGTTGTGGAAACGATTCACTCTGGTGCTATCGGCAAGGTAAAAGAAGTGCATAGCTGGAGTGGTAAAGACTGGGGTGATCCCAAGCCAAGACCTGATCGCAAGGATCAAATACCACCCACTTTTAATTGGGATCTCTGGCTTGGCGTTGCAGAAGAACGACCCTACCTCGGCAATGGATATTACCATCCCGGCAACTGGCGCAAACGACTCGACTTTGGCACCGGCACTTTTGGAGATATGGGGTGCCACATCCTCGATCCGGTCTTCGGTTCACTTGGTGTGAAGTATGCGAAGGCAGTAAAATCGATAGGAGAAGCACCGAACGAGCACAACTGGCCGCTTCACTGCGAAGTACTCTTTACCTTTCCCGGAACCCAGTACACTACTGATTCTGTGATTGTTCACTGGTATAACGGCAATCGCCGTCCATCTGAAGAAATCGCCAAGCTGATCGAACCGCACAAGTTGCCGGGACAAGGGTCCATTTACATCGGTACCAACGGAGTGATGTTCTCTCCCTACATAGGAATGCCAGTGCTGCTTGGCAGCGCTGCTGACAAGAAGATTACACCGGTTCCGGGCAACAATCACTACCTGCAGTTTGTGGAGGCAGTTCGAGGGAATGACAAAACATCAGCACCGTTCTCCTACGCTGGTCCACTTTCAGAGATGGTATTGCTCGGCTGCCTGGCAACTCGGTTCCCTGATCAGATGATTGAATGGGATGCTGACAGAATGCAATCGACAAACTTTGAAAAGGCAAATGCCTACGTTCGCCGTCAATATCGAAGAGGCTGGGAGGAACAGGGTTTGTCTGAATAAGTGTACACCTGGTTACTATGCATTAAACGAGTGGTAACGGGAGGTTCTGGCTTTGCAGATCGGTTAGAAACGGAGCCATCAGATCCAGGTATTCACGACGGCTGAGCGGGAGATAACCTAGTCTCGGCCGTGAGAAAATGTCCTGGGGGTTACGAACCAGACGATCTACTTCCTGGTGAAAGAGAAAGTTGAAAGTGCCACCTCCCAGATCAACAGTGTTGACACTCGCATTGAGGCCAAAATATCGGTCAACCCCTGTGCCGCCGCTGATAATGCACTGACTATTCCAGGTGTAGAAGGCATCATGCCCAGATTCGCCAAACACGGTACAAGTACCACTGTCGATTCGGAAAGTGTCATTTCCTGCACGGCCCAACACGATATCTGAACTGCCGTAACTCGAGTAGGAATCGTTGCCTAGTCCCATGTCGATGTAATCAGAACTGTGGTCGCCTACGACAGTATCGTTTCCGGCTTCCGTGCGAATGATGTTGCGTTGCCCGATTGTTCTCACACTATCGTTCCCGGCACCGCACCAGAAGTATTGGCCAGAGGCATCGACGTCGAGCTGATCGTTGCCGTTGCCCAGGTAAAAGGTGTTCCTGTTGTTCTCGTTGTCGTTGTAGAAATAGACGGTGTCGTTGCCTGAACCCATCGAAAAAGTACTGTTGCGGGAACGAACGAGGTACATCAAGTCGTTCCCTTTTCCGAGGTCAAAGTAGCACGAATCGACATCATTCACTTGTCGAAACCCGGTGCCCAGCAGAACATCGTTCCCATCTCCAGTGAGGATCCGCGAATGGAAAATCTGATCGCAGGTGAATCGATCATTACCCGCGCCCATGTCTAACTGTACGTTGGCTACATTGCTGAGGACGACTCCATCATGTCCACCACCGGTACGAATGACTGCCGAGAATGAATTGCTTGTATTGTTCTCGAGCAGAACAAGATCATCGCCATTTCCAGTATCCAGCGACACACTGCTCCATAGCGACGCATCGATATAGAAGATGTCGTTGGCGTGCGTGCCATGGGCAACCAGTTGTTCGTTAGGTGGAGTAGTGGAATTAGTACTGGGTATGGAAAGAACCCGAACCTTAGGAGAAAAGTCGGCATATTGCGTGGCGAGATAAAGGGTTCCACTGGGAGACCGTGCCAGGTCGAAAGTAGAGGCAATCTCGGGAACATATTCGCCTGTTACTGCTTGATACCACGATGCAATTTCCTGGGCATCATGAAAAGGTGACTGAATGCCGTCGAAACTGGGATGCCAGAGAATGGAACGAAACTTACCTGACTTGTAAAAAGAAGAGGCTAAGTACCCATCATCGGTGATGCTCATGAACGCTGAGTTGGTATCTTCATACTTACCACGCGGTTCGACACCATCATACCAGCGTAACAACTGTTGCTTCCCATCGACCCAGACACATAGAGCGACAAAACCTTCATTGTAGACACCATTAATCAATCGAGGCCGTTGTTTCACAACGCCGGCGACGTATCGACCATTTTCGGAAACAGCGATTGCTTGCGTTTCTTCAAAGCCTGCAGATTCAAGGAGGATAGCAGGGCCGTTGGTACGAAACAGTGCTGCCTGTTCGAGACCGTTCGGGTTGATCACCGCACCAGCCATGAAGGAACCCAATTGGCTGCCCCCAGTAATGTAGCCTGAGGTTTCTGAAGGGATGGAGTACTGCTGGATGCCACCTGCCTGTGTCCAAAATGCAGGGTAGGGATGATACTCGGCATCGTAAGTCATGCCGCTGACCATGCCCTGATTGGAAACATGAGTTGGATTGAATTTTGTAGCACCTTGCTCCAGATTGGTAGCTATGACGACGGGCTGACCAAGTGTGTTGCTGTTCCAAACATAGGTGCGCCAGGAATCGAGCTGGGCTACCCAGCCATTCTGTCGACTGGATACGACGTTATAGAATGTTTCGGCTGGTGCATCAGGCATTGTGGTGATGCGATACGCACCTTCACCCAGATACGACAATACTCCAAAGTTAGTTGCTACTTCCTGAAACTGATCAAACCAGTAACCTCCGACCCCCTGCCAGACTTCCTGACCTTGCGAATTCTGGACGAAAGACAAGGAAACCAGGGAAAAGTGACTCACCGACTGAACTGCAGGGGTATATCGAGCTTCGAGTATCTCCAGTTGCAGCAGCGTACGACTATTCATTCTTGACATGTTACACCCCATATTGCACTTACATAGTATTCCCTGCCAAGACGATAGTGCAACTTCAATCGATGACACAGCAAGAATATGGAGTTACCTGGACCAGGTTCATCCAGTAGAGTTAGCATCAGGTATCGATACCAGTGTGATGCCCTGCAGGCTCCTCAGGCAAGTGGACAAACAGTGATGAAACTACAGCAGAATGCACGTTTTCGTTGTGGAATTGCAATCCTGGGGTTCCATTTACTTTTGACGACCGCCACCCTTGCTGGTGATCCACAAAAGCCAAATCCCATAGTTCAACCTGGTGCGGTGGGAAAGGATGTGAATCTCTTTATCGGGACTGGGGGGAACTCTTATCTCTGTGGCAACAACTTTCCCGGAGCAACGGTTCCGTTTGGTATGGTAAGGCTATCTCCGGATACGACATCGTCGCAAGGAAAGATCGCATCCAATACATCGGGTTACTTCTACTCGGATACGCGTCTCTTGGGATTCAGCCACACCAGACTTGTGGGTACCGGAGCTACCGACGGCGGAAACTTCCAGGTGATTCCCTGTACTTCGGAAACACTAAAGGCACATTCTCGCGGCCTGAACGCTGAATATTCTCACGGCCTCGAACGTGCCTTCCCTGGCTACTACGGAGTAATACTTCCAGGACTGGGTATTACAGCCGAGTTGACTGCCACCACACGCGTTGGGCTGCATCGTTACACGTTCCCAGAAAATCAATCGCCTCACATACTGTTGAATGTCACGAGTGTACTTGGCAAGGGGACCAGCAAGTCAGGAACAGTGCGCATCCTGCCAGATACAAAGGAAATCGAAGGCGCAGTAGAGACATACGGCACGTTTTCCAAACGCTATGGTGGTCTGAAAACCTATTTTGTTGCTCGGTTCAACCGTCGATTTGAAATGTATGCGACACGCGTAGGTGATACTGAATCACCCGGACAGGCGATTGCTAAAGGCGATGACCTTGGTGTGAATGTAGGCTTTGAGAAGAATGAGAACTCACGATTGGTTGAAGTGAAAATCGCAATCTCGTACGTGAGCATCGCTAATGCTCGTGCAAACCTGGAACAAGAAGCAGGCACGTTGAGTTATGACCAAGTCCTTGCAAAGGCTGTGACTCAATGGGAAAAAATGCTGGGTCGGATTCAGATAGAGGGAGGCACCGATCGACAGCGTATCATCTTCCGAACAGCACTCTACCATTCGTTACAGATGCCAACGACTTTTCAGGATGTCAACGGTCAATACTGGGGATTTGATCGGCAGAGTCATCAAGCCAATGGATTCAACTATTACACCGACATGTCACTCTGGGATACGTTTCGCACGGTTCATCCACTTTTCAATTTGATTGCTCGCAGTGAACAACGTGACATGATCATCTCTCTGATCAAAATGGCAGAGCAGGGTGGTTATCTGCCGCGTTGGCCTTCGGGCGGCGGTTACACCAACTCAATGTTCGGCACGCCAGCGGACATGGTGATTACAGAGTCGTATCTGAAAGGCATTCGTGATTTTGATGTTGAGTCTGCATATCAATTCATGCGCAAGACCGCGTTAGGACCAGTCCCTGCCGGCTCTCCGTTTTCGGGGCGTGTGGGAGTGGAATACTATCTGAAGTATGAGTACTGCCCGGCAGATCTGATGAAGAAGTCTGTCGCCAGTACGATCGAATACTGCTACGCCGATCAATCCATTGCACGGCTGGCTGAAGCGCTCGGTCATAAGGACGATGCCATGCTGTTTCAGCGACATGGGCGCTTCTATCGAAATCTGTGGAATCCAAAGACACAGTTCTTTCAGGCCAGAGATTCTCAGAAGAAGTTCCTGACGGATTTTAAACCTGAGTTATTAACTTACTTTGACATCGGTGGAAAATACACTCATGCTTATGTTGAAGGCAGTGCCTGGCAGTGGCGATGGGGCGTCCCGTCGGATGGCGCAGCCTTGGTGTCGCTCTTCAAGAGTCGCGAATACTTCGTCCAGGAACTCGAGGAGTTCTTCGCTCGTTCTCCTGTGGGAGTCGGCTTGGCTCCGAATGCTTTCTATTGGCACGGGAATCAACCCGATTTGCATGCTGCATATCTATTTAACAATGCCAACCGTCCCGATCTGACCCAGAAGTGGGTGCGATGGATATTGGAAACAAAGTATGGCGATCGTGAGAACGGCCTGGATGGCAACGATGATGGTGGTACACTTTCTGCCTGGTACGTTCTCAGCTCACTTGGTATTTATCCGATTGCAGGAACCGATCGCTACGAACTTACCGGGCCACTCTGGAAGCGATCTGTGATCCAACTCCAGGACAAGGTATTGACTATCGTTGCCGATAACGCAG
>CAYPJB010000233.1:0-7297 GCA_964410845.1 uncultured Bacteroidales bacterium
TGCCCCTGAAGGGCAACAGCGACCTTTGCCCGTCAGACGATTGGCACCAACTCGACCTGTACCTCCACCCACCATGATGGGCCTGGCTCCAGTCCCTTTCGACTTCACCCATAACATGCAAATGCTTTGTCAGGATATTATTAGTCGCACAACTGATCTGAAGCATATTGATATGCGGAAGGTGCTGATTTGCGTGACCCGTGCCAGGACTCGTCGCCCCTTTGGTCTGCAAGCTAAAGTGACTCCCTTGCGATTTAAGCACGGAAGCCTTACCCAGAAAAGACGTGGATGGAACTACCAGGTACAGCAGTATTTTGTCAACAATATCGAGATGCTCTATCTCCTTTCATTCTGTCTGCCTCGCTTTCAGGATCTCCATTTCAATGAGAAGATGGTGACCATTGTTCACGAACTCTTCCACATGTCTCCTGAATTCAATGGTGACCTCCGACGACATGAAGGCCGATATTACCAGCATTCTCATAGTAAGAAACAGTACGATGCCGAGATGCAGAAGTATGTCGATGCCTACTGGCAAACCAAGCCTGATCCAGCAACCTCGCAATTCCTGCATTTCACTTTTGAACAACTCCACGAACGGCACGGTACTGTGCTGGGGGTGATGGTGCCAGTGCCAAAGCTGGTGCCACTGCTAGGTTAACCACATGTTAACTCTCATTGATGGTTACAATGTGCTCTTCAGCTTGGGGATGGTACCCAGCCCCGTGAAGGAAGGGGACCTGCAGCGGGCACGTCAATCGCTGCTGCAGATGCTTCACGAAGCACTGGCTGAGAAGGGTAAGTTCTGCACGGTGGTTTTCGATGCTACCCGTGCCCCCTCCCGTGCTCCGGGGGATACTTTCTTTCATGGCATTGATGTTCGCTTCACCAAGCGACGTGAAGAAGCAGACGATTTGATTGCATACTTGATTACTCAATGCACGACACCCAAGCAACTGACAGTCATCTCCTCTGATCATCGGCTGGTGGAAGCAACATCACGCAAACGGGCATCTGTAGTGCGGGCCGATGAGTTCCTTGATTGGCTCGATCGTCAAAAACCTGGCCAACCTCCAGCATCAACTGCTAAACAAGTCAGCAAGGCTGAGCGTGACCAGTGGCTCAAGACCTTTGCTGGAATCGATCATGAACTCGCTGACGCCAAGGCTTTTCCCGAAGAGAAGTGGATTCACGGCGTACAGATTGATGAAAAAGATCTGGATGATCCACGTACAAAACATCGCATGAAACCGAAGTAGTTACTTGGCTTTGATGTCATAACACCAGATGCGTTCCTGATCTCGAAGGTAGAGCTTTCCATTGCAGACGACCGGGTAAACCCAGGTAGCCTTGCTGCTCAAGTCCTTGAGTTTGAATCGGCTTACTTCCTGATATCCGGTAGGGACTGCCTTCACCAGACCCATCATGCCGTTTTCACTCAGCACATAAAGCATGCCATCGGCATAAGTGACAGATCCTTTTCCCACGCTGCGGTCTTTCCATTTGATCTTGCCAGTCGACCATTCCATACAGACCAAAGCATTGCTGTCAAAGCCATAGATGTGTTGGTCAAGCAGGAGATAGCCACCGTGGTGATTGCGAAAGTTCTTGTGAAAGTAGACTTCAGTCGCAGAACCATCGGGTTTCAGTTCAAGAAGGGCGCAGCCGGTTCCATAGTCGGAGCTGAAAAGAATCTTGTTATTGGAATAGACCGGGCTGGCGCAGTTTGCTGTGCTGTTGGCCATCTGATCATATCGCCAGAGGAACTTGCCATCACTGGCCTGCACGCCGATGGCGCCTTTGCTGGTGAAGGTGACGATTTGTTGTGAGTTACCTGCAGAGATCGCTAAGGGAGATGCATAGCCGGCAGGTTCTGCACTGTTGTTGTTGGGATCACGTGCTCGCCAGATCGGTCGGCCAGTGGTTTTATCCAACGCAACCATCGTGCCACCGGTGCCGCCCGGAGTGACAATAAGTTTGTCACCGACAATCAGTGGCGATTCGCTGATGCCCCAGTTAATGTTTTCACCGCCAAAGGTTTCCAGGATGTTGAGTTTCCATCGTTCACTGCCATCGGATACATTCAGGCACTGCAAGTCGCCTTGGGAACCGAGGGCATAGAGTACCTCGCCTTCCACAGTAGGCGTACAACGTGGCCCATCGCCAAAGCTGTTAATGAACTCAGCACCATTTTTCCTTGACCAAAGCAACTTACCGTCTTTGACGTTGTAGCAAAGCACATACTGGCCATCTTTGAGCTGGCCCATGGTGAATAGACGATCTTGTGCAATGGAAAAACCTGATAATCCTGAGCCTGCATCAGTGATCGTCCAGACCAGCGTAGGTCCTGCTTCGGGCCAGCTGGTGAGTAAACCTTTTTCCGTGGAGATGCCATCTCGCTGGGGGCCACGGAAGCCGGGCCAGTCATCGCCCCATGTTGAGGCAACGAGTAGCAAACAACTAGCCATCAGGAAGCAGAGACGAACCATGTTTAAGCAGCTTTAGTTAATGGGCTGGGTAGCGCCAGGTAATGATGACTGTGGGATTGAGAGATTCCCACTTCAATCATCCGAATAGTGAGTTGTATCTGATCAACAAAACTGGTAAGCAGCGGGGCATCCCGACCCTGGATCAGTACCTTTTCCAGCTTATGGGCAAGGTCAGTCAGTTGTGGGTAGCCATAAAGTTGACCACCATCAGCCAGAGCATGCGTCATCTTGGTGAGCCTGGCTACATCTGCTACTTGCAAAGCTGCACGCATCTCGGCCAGTTGCCCAGGCAGCTTTCCAACGTAACTGCGTATCAGAGGATAGAAGTCTCGATCGGCTTGAAATTCCGAGAGGATGCTTTCATTGACGATGCCAGGCGGCTGATCGCTGTGTGGCAGATAGCTGGCAATGGTATGTCGCCATGTGGCAAGAACGATTGGACGATGCAGCACTGCATCACCACCAACAGCAAGGAAGTTGTCCCGCTGATCACTGGAGTAAGTCGGCCCTATAGCGAGGATTGCACCCTGGTAAAACTGGGCGCGCAGCTTCTGGCTGGCTTCAACAAGGTCAATATCACGCTTGGCTGCATCCCAGAGAATGACATCAAAACGATCCTCGCTGGCGCGTTCCAATGCCTGCTGGGCATGCTCCAGAACCTCGCAACGAAGACCTAGTCTTTCGAGCTGATAGGTGGCAACCCGTTGGTTCTCCTGGCCATCGCAAACAATCAGAGCCTTTCCTTGAAGAGGCTTCAGCCAAGTGGAATCTGGCAGGGTTTCCTCATCAATCTTGAGGCGGTCACTGGGTAAGAGGTGCAGCATCTCTGCAGAAGTTACTGAAAGCAGTATGCTGGTGCGTGATGGTTGTTCTTCCAGCACTGCAGCGATGCTGGTTGCTTGTCTGCGAGTGAGCATGCTGTCAAATTCTGCAGCGAAAGATTGTGCAGGCGACCTGGTAGCACCGTCGATATCGATTCGCAAACGATTGTTCGCAACGCTGAGTTTTACTGTGATATTTCCATGCTGTGTGTTTCGAATGGTTTGGCTCAACAGGTGGTAGATCAAGTTGCCCAGCCGTTGGCTATCGGTCGTTATGCTGGCGGGAATCGAGCCAGTTGGTTGAATAAATACCTCCAGGCCTTTCTCTTCGGCAGCGGGGCGTAGCTGATTCACTATCTGCTGCACCAACTGCCAGGGGGCAACAGGTGCCTTAATTGGTGTAGCTTGACCCGCTTCGAGCTGAGCATAGTCCACCGCCTGCGTGAGCAAGCGTCGAACTTGACGGCCTTGCTGCAGGATTCCCAGTAGTGATTGACGACGTATGGTCTGGTCAGAACCAGCGTCAAGAAGTGTATCAGCATGGCAGATCAATTGCGAAAGTGGCGGTTCCAGCGTTTGGGCTAAACCACCGAAGAATCGCGGGCCTGTAAGTGCAGATTCATCGTTGGGTGCAGTTTTTTCAACGATGACGGGTTTGATGTTGGTCTTCTTTTCCACTGCCGAGATGCAATAACCGGCAAGCTTTTGCTGCTGAAGGAGTGGTGTAATGCTAACAGAGTAAGGTGTCTTGTTATGAGACCAGTCAACGGTCCAGGGCTTCTTCTGCTGCAACTTATCCTTGCTGATAACCTGATACAACGGATGTTCGCCTGGAAGATTACGGGTAGAACCTCGTAGTTCTTCCGCCGTGGGATTCTCGCAAAGCAGCATGCCACCAGCATCGAAAAGAGCGATAGGATCGCTGAGTGATCGGAAGGATGCAGTGAATCGTTCCACGAGGGCTGTTTCGCGTTCCCACTCAGCGTGGATTTCTCTGGCTTCAGCCTCGACTTGTTCCCTGGCGGCTTGGATGCTCGCCAATTGTGTCTCGGCTGCGTTCCATTGCTTTTCAGCCGTCTGTCGCTGCGTTTCGCTGGCTTTCAGTTGCTGTTCAGTCTTCAGCATCTGCTGACGCGCTGATTCTGCTGCAGCTTCTGCCACTTTCAATTTTACTTCCAGGTCTTTCACTTGTGTGCTGCTGACTTCACTGTCTTTCATCCTCTTCAGTTCTGCTTCTGCTTCATCCAGCAATTGCGAGAGAGTATCATGCTCAGCTTGTGCTTCATCCACCAGTTTCTGGAATCGCTCAGCTTCTGCCTTCCAGTGCTGAATGTCACTGTTATGTTTTGAAGAGTTACTCTGCAGAGCTTGCAGTTCCTGTTGGGCAGCTTCATATTGGCTGCGGAAATGCTCATGAATTTGCTTGCTGGTTTGCTGCAGCGTGATGAACTCCTGCTGCAGGATCTGATACTGTTCTCTTTGTTGTTGCGATTGCTGAGTGATGTTATCACTCTCTACTTCCGCCCATTGCCAGCGGAGGAAGAGGGCTAACAGGGAACCTGCCGTGCGAAGGTATCGTTCGGTCGCCAGCAGATCTTCAGTCTTACATCCATGAACCAGCAATACGCCTCGCCCCTGGAATCCCAGATCGAGTGGAACTCCAAAGTTGTTGCGATGGTTCAGTATCGTTCCCGCTTGCAGGGTTTCGAAGAGTAGCTGTTCATCACTCGATGTGGTAGCAGAAGAACTTACCGCCAGTCGTACTTCCTGATCACGTTCCTTGATCCAGATTGCTGCGAAGTCTGCATGAATGGGAGCGAGTAGATGTTCCAGCCAGCGTGGGCCAGCTTCCTGCAGGGTCACATCCTGTGCTAACTGTTGCGTGAGATGTTGTAGGATAGGCAGGTATTCCACCCGATTGTCGATATTCACTCGGATATCAGCGAGTTCCTTTTCAGCAAGGTGCTTCGCTACCACTGCCCGGTCACGTTCTGCCAGTGCTTCACGAAGTGGCTCAGCCAGGTTAACATCAATCACGCTGCTACTGGACTTTACTTTCAACTTTGGTGAAGTCTGTTGTTGATGAATTCGACTTTGGATGAAGAGCGACATACCAACCGACGCTGCCCAGGGAAGGACGTATCCCACCCAGGCTCCAGCCGGGCAGCGCAGGGCGCAGGCACACCAGGTAGCCAGTGTGATGGTAACGTAGAGCAGCACAGCTTCCGATGTAGGGGCAAGCAACGAGTAGCCAACAGCGAGCAGCAGCACATACGTGCTGTAACTGAGATCCTGTGTGACTGCCATCGTTAGAAGTAGTTGAGCTGTTGGGATAACGAAGGCAAATAGCAACAACGAAGAGTGAGTTTGCTCCACCAGTTTCATGGACGTGAACGACCATGACTTTTGTCCCAGAACAATAGCCCCGAGGAGCAGAGCCACTGCACCTGCACTGGCGGTCCACGAGAGCATGATTGCTCCGGTTCCATCAGCTATCACATGATAGAGGGCGGTGATGGCCAGGAAACCACACGAGAGCAGCCAGATAAAAAGAAGAAACGTGGCATTCAGTCGATGCCTGCGCGGGCCGAGAGGTAAGAAACCCGGTGAAGATTGCTCCGAGCTGCCGAATTCGGCATCGACAGGAAGAGCAAACGGAATGAGGGGGTTGTCCGCTGACATCGTGGCATCCATGCCTGAGTAGTCGAGATTGCGGGACGTAGTCTACTCAAAAGTAATCAGGCTTGTCGAGTGGAGTTGACAAGTTCTTTATTGCTTGCCCTTAATTGATCCAGATAGGGTATCCAGAGTTCTGGCAGTGGAGCTTCGAGAGTAATAGGTTTGCGGGAATCAGGATGAATGAACTGCAGCGAGCGGGAGTGGAGGGCGAGAGGTTGTTCGCGAGGGTCTGCTACCGCTGGCCCGAAGGCTGATGTGGAACCATACTGGAAATCCCCCAGCACGGGATGGCCACGACTGCTGGATTGCAGACGGATCTGATGCGAGCGGCCAGTGAGGAGTTCGATCTCGAGCCAGCTCATTTCACTATTGCTGGCAAGTCGGCGAAAGTTGAGAGCAGCATGCTTGGCTTCGGGATGCTCTTCGGGCACCAGTTCCGAACGGGATTCACCATCAATCTTTCGCATCCAGTTGGTCCAGGTGCCTGACTCTGCTTCGATAGGCTTGGAAACTAGCGTCCAGTAACGTTTGCTGACCTTCTTCTGCTGAAACTGCTCATGCAAATGCCTGGCTGCCGCCTTGGTCTTGGCGAAGACCATTGCCCCAGAAACCGGTCGATCCAGCCTATGGGGTACGCCGAGATAAGGTTCCTTCACCGAGTTAGCTTGTGCTTGCAGATAAAGCTTAATCCGCCATTCGAGGCTATCAATCCCTGGTGGTGCTTGAGTGAGAACTCCAGACGGCTTCGAGATGACGATGCAGGCGGCATCTTCGTGCAGGATGGTGAAGCCGTGAAGGGATTCGGGGGCGTTGGGCATGCAGTTATTATCTTACTTTTTGATTATCGTTTCGAATCGTTGCTCACTTTCACTTCGTTGAATAGCTTTCAGTAATGCTTGTCGCCTACGATGCAAACTTTTCAAAGTTCGGTTGTTTGCTTGCTCCCAAGGTGTTTTGGGCTTGTACAATTCAATTTCAACTTCAAGCTGATCAAGCTTCTCTTCCAAAGTCAGGTTCGAATATCCTTTCATGAGTGTTCTCCTGCTCTATTCGCAAAGCGAATGGAGGCGGCGGGAATCGAACCCGCGTCCCAAGGTACTGCTGTTTTACCCTCTACGTGTGTAGCTTGGTGATATCCTGGGCCTTACCCAGGTGGTTCATGCCGGTATATTCATCAAGCGAAGATACTCGACACTAGTCGGTGGTGTTGTTTAGTGAAGGTCTCCGCCGACGCGGCCTTGCGACCTCTGACCTTCACGATCCTGACTTGGTGACTGAGGGCTAACGTCTTTCAGGCGAAGAAGTCAG
>CAYPJB010000234.1:0-7226 GCA_964410845.1 uncultured Bacteroidales bacterium
TGCCATGGATTCTGCCTGCCGGGAGTTTGATCGCAGCGGAGCCATGACATCGATGGACCGCTTCCAGCAGGAAGCGATGGACATGGTGCTGGGCAAGCAGGCCAAAATTGCTTTCGATCTCGATAAGGAAGACCCCCGCACCGCTGACCGTTATGGCAAAAGTGCCTGGGGCCGCTACACCCTGATGGCTCGACGATTGGTAGAAGCTGGCGTGACCTTTGTTACGGTCGACATGCCCCACTGGGATGATCACGCCAACATCAAGGAAAGCCATGGGATGAAGCTGAGGCCGATGGATCAAGCAGTTGGGGCACTTCTGGAAGACTTGCAACAGCGTGGGATACTCGACGATACGCTGGTGGTGGTGATGGGCGAATTCAGCCGCACCCCCAGGCTCAACAATGGGTTACCCGGCCAAAGTACCGTTCCTGGCCGCGACCACTGGGGCAACGCCATCTCCGTGATGATGGCTGGTGGTGGTCTGAAGACCGGGCAGATTGTGGGTTCCACAAACAGTAAGGGTGAACACCCAGTTGATCGCCCGCTACACCCCTACGACATCCTGGCAACGGTCTACCACGTGCTGGGCATCGACTATCGGCAAACCTTCCTCGATCATACGGGCAGACCCGTCCCCATCCTGGGTGAGGGGGAACCGATTCGGGAGATTATTTGAACGTGAAACCAGTGGGTAATAATCAGGAGCGGTTACTTCGCTGATCTTTCCAAACATGCCGAATGACAGCGACACGCTCTCGTTCTCGAAATTCGATTGTAAAAAGAAAACAAAGCTGTTCACCAATGTAAAATCGTTCTGACAGTCTACGTCGAGATTCGCCTATTTCTTCCGGATCAGTAGTTTTTAACAGCTCAAGAAAGGCAAGAAGGGCTGAATTGATAATCTTAGGATTGTCTTGAATCCAGATACTTGCAAGTTCATCAAGTGCGGCTTGATTCCATAGCACTTTGATCATTACAGGCTCTTTAGATAATCCAACAATTCTTCAGTTGTGTACAGTTTTCCAGGATTCTTGATTCTCCGATCCAATTCTTCGTCAGATATCTGTGGCTGCAACTGTTTGTCAGAAGTTGGCCCCAAAATGCCAATAGCCCTTCCTTGAGGATCGCAGAGTATCGTTGTTTCCTTGATTCCACCAAGCTTGTCGATCGTATCCTGATCAAGCACGATTCGTGACATAATTCACCTCCACCAACAATATATCCTACCGTCCGGTACCCAGCAACGACTTGATGCTCGCCAGGATCGACTCCTTATCAGGCACCTTGGTGGCAATCACATTCGGATGACTTTCGAGAAGACTTTCGATCTGGTCCATAAACTCGCCGGAGCCATAAGGGCTTTCGA
This sequence comes from uncultured Bacteroidales bacterium, assembly GCA_964410845.1. Classification (GTDB taxonomy): domain Bacteria; phylum Planctomycetota; class Planctomycetia; order Gemmatales; family HRBIN36; genus JAEUIE01. The sequence continues at coordinate 1,367 of CAYPJB010000234.1, forward strand.
CTTGGGCATAGCCGAAGAGGTTGAGTTTGGGGAGCAGACGCTCTTTCAGAATAGTCAGGCATTTGTCGTTGTCATCGCCCCAGTTATCACCATCAGAGAAGTGAAAAGCGTAGATGTTCCACTCGCTGGGCGGGTACTTCTTGGTGATGATCTTGTCCGCCAGGTCGTAGGCAGTGCTGATCTTGGTACCACCACTTTCGCGGGTGTGGTAGAAAGTATGTTCATCCACCTCCTTGGCTGCTGCATCGTGGATGATGTAAACCCGTTCGATGCCTTTGTAATGTGCCTTGATCCAGGTATCGATCCAGAAAGCCTGGATGCGAACGATCTCCTTCTGCTGATCGGTCATCGAGCCAGAGACATCCATCATGTAAACCAGGCATGCAACGCTTTGTGGCAGATTCACCGGCTTGGCGGATCGGAACTGCTTATCGACCTTGATGGGAATGATCTTGGGATCAGAAGGGTTGTAGGTGCCCGAACTGATCTCGCGCTGGAGGGCTTTCTTGTAAGTGCGTTTGAAGTGCCGTAGCGACTCTGGCCCCACCGGGCGGATGCCTGAATACTTATCGCTGGTGGTAACGATGTTCTTCTTGCCTTTGGGCTCAATGCGAGGCAGCGCCAACTCTTCGCCGAGGATATCCGCCAATTCTTCGAGCGACATTTCCACTTCGAGTATGTGGCCGCCCGGGGAATCGCCAGCCTGGTTGCCATCACCTTCCTGATCAGGAGCGGACAGCGGCTGGCCCGGCTGACCAGGCCCCTGCCCCACACCACCGGAACCCTTGGAGCCAAAACGAAACTGCGGTATCTCGATTTGAGGCAAGGGAATGCTGACGAGGTCCTTCCCCTTCTTCCCGATCATCTCGCCGCGCGTGATGTACTTGCCGAGGTTGGATTTTACCTTGCCTCGGACGATCTTGCGGAATCGCTGGACATCACGATCGATTTTCTGGCTCATGGGTCTCCACAGTTAGCCCCCGGTCAATGACCGGGGGAGGTGCATGCGAAAAGAAAGTCCCTTCTGCAACGTCTGATACTTGCGTCAAGCGAAAGATGTAAATACTTCGCTTGAGCCACCCCCGGTCATTGACCGGGGGCTACTCGTAGTTACTTCTTCGTCTGACCTCTAGCGAAGATGCTGGCGACATACGTCAGCACATCCGTCGCAGATTCATCGTTGTAGCCGAAGTCGCGGATCAGTCGGCCCTTGACCACGTCGATTTTCTCCTGAGTGGCTTTGTCGACCACATTGGAGACCAGGCTCGTCAGCTTGATCGTGTCTTTCTGATCCTCAAAGAGCTTGAGTTCGAGCGCTTTCTGCAAGCGTTCGTTGGTCTTGTAGTCGAACTTCTTGCCATCGATGGCTAAAGCACCAATGTAGTTCATGATCTCCCGGCGGAAGTCGTCTTTACGACCTTCAGGAATCTCGATCTTCTCTTCGATCGAACGCATCAGTCGCTCATCCGGTTCTTCGTAGGCGCCGGTGTACTTGTTTCGTACCTTCTCCCTCTGGGTGTAGGCTTTCACATTGTCGATGTAGTTGCCACACAGGCGAGTAAGTGCTTCTTCGTCCGCGGCAATGGCCCGCTGCACTTCGTTCTTGACAACGTCTTCATACTCCAGCTTCACTTCGGAAAGGAGTTCACGGTAGTGTTGCCGCTGCTCCTCATTGGTGATGAGGGCATGATGCCTCAGGCCGGTCTCCAGTTCATGCATCACCATGAAAGGATTGACGCAGGTGCTGTCGCTGTAGGCCACCAGGGCGTTGCTGATCTTATCCTGAATATAACGCGGGCTGATGCCCAGCATGCCTTCCTGGGTAGCTTCACGTTTCAACTCGATGACGTTGTCTTCGGTGAAACCGGGTAGCGTCTTGCCGTTGTACAGCTTGAGTTTCTGCATCAGTGTCAGGCTGGCATGCTTGGGTGTCTGCATGCGGGTAAGCACCGCCCACATGGCTGCCACTTCAATGGTGTGCGGAGCAATGTGCTTGCCTCGCACCTTGTCCTTGTTGAAGTCCTTCTCGTAAATCTTCACTTCGTCCTTCAGGCGAGTGACGTAGGGAACATCGATCTTCACGGTACGATCGCGAAGGGCTTCCATGAACTCGTTGTTTTGAAGCCGACGATACTCGGGTTCATTGGTGTGGCCCAGAATCACTTCATCGATGTCAGTCTGGGCGAATTTTTTCGGCTTGATCTTGTGTTCCTGCGAAGCACCAAGCAGATCGTACAGGAACGCCACATCGAGTTTCAATACTTCGATGAACTCGACCAGACCACGATTGGCGATATTGAGTTCACCATCGAAGTTAAAGGCTCGTGGGTCGCTATCGGAACCATACTCAGCGATTTTGCGATAATTGATATCGCCCGTAAGCTCGGTGGCATCCTGGTTCTTCTCGTCCTTGGGCTGGAAGGTGCCGATGCCAACGCGGTCCTGCTCTGAAAGGACAAGACGGTAAACCTTCACCTCTTCCTGCAGCATCTTCACCCAATCGCCATCGTACTTGCGGAGGCGTTCCTTGAATTCGAAGCGACTGTATGGCGATAAGTCGCCACGAATCTGGATGGCATAGCTGTCCTGATCCTTGCGGGCTGCGTTGAGAATCTCCAGCATTTTGGGGCGGTGTTCTGGAGGAATGAGGCAAAGCGGTTCGCCATGCATCGGGTCTTTCGCCCAGGTACCATCCGCATTCTTCCAACTGAAGCTGAAGAGCATGCCTCCATCGGAACGAGAATATTCTTCCAGGCCACGCTTGAGCAATCGAGCGATAGTGCTCTTGGCAGAACCCACCGGGCCGTGCAACAGAATCACTCGGCGTTCGGTACCGTAGCCCAGAGCTGCAGATTTGAACACATTCACCAGTTGCGACAGGGTACGATCCAGGCCGTAGATCGAATCGCCATGCTTAGCAGCAAACTCGGTGAAGAACTTGTAGCGAAAGAGCTTGTCCTTGTTTTCGTAATACTCTTCCGTGCCATACGACATGATCATGTCGAACAGACGCTGATAGGACGAGCGGGTCACCTCAGGCTGCTGGCGAACGATATCGAGATAATCCTCAAACGTACCTTCCCAGTGTATCTTGCGATACTCGGTCAGATCTTGCATTTGCTGCAACTGGGAAAGCAGTTCATGTGCTGTGTTCGTCATGGCTTCCTCCCTGCTTGTCTGGCGGCAACGCGATTTGGCAACTGCCAGACGTGTTCGTTTGTCAAAGAGACTTCGTTGTTCAGTTCGTTTGCCCACATCCTGTGGACCTGGTCCGCATCCTGCTCAAGAGAGATGGCTTATCGGGATGTAATCGATGCTTGCAAACTCTGCCAGTATTTTACCTCGCCACCAGACTACCGTGGGGAGGAATCTTTCAGATCATTGGTGCAGTACCAGCATCGCCGTCGCACCTAGCCTCTGTCAAGAGAGGTTTGAACACATCTCACAATTTCTGCAGTCATTGCTCTTTACGCGCAAGGCCATCTTCCGGTAACGTTCACTCTCTTGGAAACACACACACAAGGATGGACTAACATGCGCAACCTCATCTTTCTGCTGTTCCTCGGTGCCGTGGTATTCCTGGTCACCGGATGGTTCCTGGACTGGTACGACATCACCGGCGTCAAGAACGCCAACGGCAAGACCAGCATTCAGTTCGACATCAACCGCGACAAGATCAAGGGCGACATCGACAAAGGCACTGACAAGTTCAAGGATACCTGGAACAACATCAACGAGGAGAAGAACAAGAGCACTCCCACCAGCACGAGCAAACTGCCAAGCGGCTGGTAAGCAAACTGAACTGTCGCGTGGAACTCCATACTGAAGGCTGCTTCACTCTGAAGCAGCCATTTTTCACATTTTCGATGAGATAAATTGGCCACTCTCTCATTTCCATCTACCATGCCAATAACGATTAACGTTGCGACGAAAAATAGACTTACTGGATGTCTATGCCTCTCCCCGAACAGACCAGGCACCTGCTTGCTGCCGCACGAATGCTACATAAGAGCACTCGTTCAGACGCAATTTTACTGTTAGCAGAGCATGATCTCGATTGGGATGAAGTGATAGAGGAATTGAAAGGTGTCAAGCTTCTAGTTGCCCCCCTCAACAAAAAACTGGCAGAAGCAATGGAAGGTCGAGCAGGGTTGAATGTCCTGAAGCTCGATTTCCGACCAGTGCCGATGCGTGAACGCTTGAGCCTGGCACTTCTCGAGGCCCTCACTGCCGAGTTCGTTCGCCAGGGTTCCAACATTGTTGCTGTGTACAACGGCATCGAATCGGATGATTCCCGCGACCCGATGGATAGCATCAGTGTCATCTACCTGGGCGATCACCTCGAGCGTCTCTCGGCACGGGAACTGCGACAGCTCGATACCCAGGTGCCTCTCGAGACATTGAAAGCTGTTGTCGATCTTGCTACCGATATCGGAAGGGAAGGCCGCGAAGGCAAACCCATCGGTACACTGATCGTTGTTGGCGATACTCGGAAAGTGATGACGCTTTCCCGTGTCATTGGCTTTGATCCGGTACGGGGCTACAGCAAGAAAGAACGCAATTTGCGGGACAAACGAGTCCGCGAAAGCATGAAGGAAATCTGCAAGCTCGATGGTGCGATCATTGTGAACAAGGATGGCACGGTGGAAGCAGCAGCCCGATTCATTTCCGTTCCAGCTGAAGGCATCACACTCAGCAAAGGTCTTGGCAGCCGACACTGGACTGCTGCAGCCATCTCCAAGCAGACTCATGCCATTGCTGTCGTGGTCAGTGAATCGACTGGGGTAGTTCGCGTCTTCCAGCATGGTGAAGTGGTATTGCACATTGCTCCCCACTCCCGGCCTATTCTCTGGCGTAATCTAACGAGTGAAACTCAGGCCGAAACCGGGATGGCGCCACCAGTCGAACTCACCTGGCGGCAAACGGTTTCCAGTAATTAACATCTGCCCACGTAGAGCCTGCGTATCATAACGATATTACGAATATTCGAAACAGGTGTCGGATGAAAACACTGGTCGCCATCCCCGTCTATAACGAGGTCAAGCACATTCACCAAGTGCTTGAAGAAGTGAGAAAATACTCCAGCGATATCCTAACCATCAATGATGGCTCCTCAGATGGCTCGCGTGATGTACTTCATCAGGAAAAAGACCTGCACGTCATTCACCACAGCAGGAATTTAGGTTATGGAGCGGCATTGCGTTCCGCTTTCGGGTTTGCCCAGGCACACGACTACGATGTTCTGGTAACCATGGATTCTGATGGCCAGCACGAAGCGGAACGAATTCCGGTACTGCTCGAAGCTCTACGAAATGACATCGACATGGTCTCCGGCAGCAGATACCTGCGCGTGTTCAAAGAAAATACCGCGCCACCAGTAGAGCGTCGGCGCATTAACTCATTGTTGACCACGTACCTCAACCAGAAGCTTGGTCTCAACCTCACTGATGCCTTCTGTGGCTTCAAGGCCTATCGAGTAAGGCAGCTTCGGAAGTTTCAGATCACGGAGAATGGTTATGGCATGCCACTCCAACTATGGGTGCAGGCTGCCAACCTGGGGCTACGCATAACAGAAGTGGCAGTACCACTGGTGTATCTGGATGCGAACCGAACCTTTGGTGGCGGGCTTGATGATGCAGCCAAGCGACTGGCTTATTATCAGAGTGTCATCGAAGGCGAACTGGAACGCATCCACCTGGGCCAGCCAACAGAAACAACGATCACAGAAGGACTGGCAGTATGAGCCACTCACGCTGGCGTGCGCCGCGTGAGCAAGGTGCGGTTCTCGTCGTGCCAACCTGGCAGGAACTGCCTGCACTGGTGGCCCATAACAGGGAACAACTGGATCAACTCCAGTTCA
>CAYPJB010000235.1:0-7223 GCA_964410845.1 uncultured Bacteroidales bacterium
ATCCTTGATCTCCTGAATGATCGTGGCGTCAATTTCTTCAGCCGTTTTGGATGATGATTTGGCATCATCGGCATTGCCGGCTGTTCCAAGTACTAGCGCTACACAAACGAGCGCCATCCATTTCCAGACACGTTGCATGTTGTCTCCCTGCTCAAGTTGTGCTCCAGGTGTTGACGCTCACACGCTCTTCACGTGGAACAGATGTCTCGCCTGTTGCAATGATTGCAGACTCCGGTCTACTCCATGCTGAATGTAAATTCCAGCAGAATGCGAAGGAATCATGAATTTATCAGAATTCAACTATTGCAGCAGAGGTAGTGGGCTTTGCCAGGTATCCACATCCTGCCTGCTATGTGGAGTGAAGTGTTCGATTTCGAGAGCCGTCCGGTAAGCCTGGATGCCATTCTCATTCAGGACAGCGAGATTCTCAATTTGCACACCGACGTAGGAACGATAGATAATCACTTCATCATTTCTGTTGAAGGAGAGGACCTTGGTATGTGGGAAACAGTTAGTTGCCAGGTCGCTGAGGGCTTTGCCATGATCACTATCGTTCACCATGAGCATGGCAATTTCCTTGCAATCATCGTCACCGTGTAAGCGAAGCATTGGCTCGGCTTGTTCGAAAACCTTGCGATAGGCAACTTCAGGCTCTTGTTGACCTTCCAGGAAAAGACCTGCTGCATCAATCAGAGTCAACCGTTGATCCAGGAACCGCTTGGCTTCCTGCATGATAAGTTCTTGTACAGGACGCAGTTGCTCTACAGTTGATAAACACAACTCCGACATACGCGGGTAGTTCTTTTCCAGTCGTTCTCCTACGACACTGTCGATTTTTTCCATATCGTCAGGTGTTACGCTCTGAGCAAATTGATTAACAGCGTGAACCAGATCTTTGCATCCTCCGGGCAACAAAATGGATTCAGTAACGCGGTTCAAAGTCATCGGTCGTTCAGGCAGTTTTTCCATCGGCACAGCACTTTGCTGCAACTCTTGCAATCGTTGGCGGCAAAATCGAATGTCACGACTCTGATCGGAACACGTACCACGGAAGCCGACATACACCTTGGCGATATGTTCATGAATCAAGGCCCGCATGCGTGCACGATAGAGTGCGAGCAGGCGTTCACCGGGCGTGGTCATACTGGGCCATTTCTTCCGTGGCAGCGTTTTTATCCGTTCGTATTCCACGAAATCCTGCCTCAGGTATTCCATCGCCTGGGCGTATTCCATGTTTGCCTGCTTGGCCTTGCTTTCATGAAAAGCAATCCATTCATCCAGTTTGGCAAGCGTGTATCGCAAGGCTTCTTCAGTAGCACTGAGTCGCAGGCCTGCTTTATCCATGTGACGATAAATGGTGTAGACGAGCCGAGTGGCTCCCGTTCTGACAAGTTTTTCGCAAGCTTCGCGGATGGCTCTGAAAAGCTTGGTGTTGCCTTCCGTCATTACCAGAGTGTTGGTGCCTGAGCCATCACCTGTGTTGCCAAGATTGCGGATGATTTCCCGGAGAGCACGTTTGACTTCTTCCACGTTCGGGATGCATGCCTGGATGCCATGCTGGAACGGTGCCACCAAAGAGTTGATAAATTCATCGCCGGGCTTTTCCATGGAGGTAGCAACGGTTTGTTCGAAGAATCTCTGCAGGGATTCTGGGGCATATCGTTCAAAGTGGAAGAAACCGTCAATGCGATGTTTGACAGTTTGTTGAACCTGGGTGTTGGCTGGTTTGAGCCATTGATCCAGCAGATTCTGAAAAACTATATGCGAAGCCTTTCGAATGAGAACCCGTCGGGGCGAATTAAGCACACGCAGGCCGATTGCCTGATAGGGGGTCGTGCCAGCGGTAAGCTTGGCAGGTTCTGCGATACGGCCGAGTGGCGTAACCATGGTGCGAACCAGCACCTCCGCGACTTTCTGGATTTGCAGCGATGCCTTATCCTGCTTTTCCTGTGAACTCGCAGGTCGTGGCGGTATCTCGATGAATTGAATCTGCGTGAAAGGAGTGGAGGCTTCTTCCACCCACTCTGCTTTGGCTTCGTAGAGAGCCCGAAATTTCATCCCTGCCTGCTGAAAGTGAAACAGTTCTGACAATGCAGCGACGGCATTCGCCTCTGGAAGATCAGCCGATTGCATGCATTCTTCATCGGGAATGTAGCAAACCGCATGGACATCGGATTCATCAAAATCGTGCTTCCGCATCAGTGTTTTGACTATGTAGGCGGCATCGATGAACATACCACTAGCGGTGCCTCCTCCGAGGTGCCCAATGATGTACACGCGCGGCTTGCGAGTGATGAAACTCTCGCGTGCCTGCTTTTCTGCATCGACCAGGGCTTGTGGCTCGACGATGGCTTTAAGATCACGCTCGATTCGACTGCAAAAAGCCCCATAATGTTCCACAAGTGCTAATCTACCGAGTGCTCGTATGCCACTGGTCAACTGGGTTCGAGGCATTCGGTAAAGGATGTTGGTATTCAGCCAATCTTCCACGGGAGGCAGCGAATCCCGCGAACGGACATATCTGGCGGGACGATTCAGACGCGTTAACAATAACTCCTCTTGATCGGAAATACGAGCAAGATGGTTGCTTGGCAATACAGGGTCGGTATCAACCGAGATCGAACGAATGACCGGTAACCCCGTTGGGCCAAACTGCAATTGCAGCGACTGCTTGACCCATTGCAAGGTAGCACGACCGAATTGGCCCAGACCTATCAGAAGTACAGGCCTGAGCACGCCAGAGGCGGAATCATCCTCAGGAACCGTGACTGGCCGTGCTGTTGTCTTGCGAATCTGAGTGATCAGGCCAGTGGGATGACGCTGGCCTGCTACCTGAGTGATGGGGCCCAGTTCAAAGTAGTCATCAATCCGCTTCGCGCCTGGAGGTTTGATCTGTGGGGGAACAGAATCGCCTCGGAAGTTCTGAAGTGGGGCACCCTTATTTTCTCTTGTCGCAGTGACCGCTGGCAGGGGAGTAACCTTCGCCAATCCAACATGTGAATTACGAAGAGCTTGCACCATCGCAGTGCAGTTCTCCCAGCGTTCAGAAGGCTTCTTGGCCAGTGCCTTGGCAATGATTGCACGATCAGCTGGTGGTAACGGATCAAGCGCTGGTTCAGCACTGATGTGCTGAAACATCAATTGTTTGGCATTAGTACCAGTGAATGGCCGAATGCCCGTAAGCAATTCCTGGAAGACAATGGCCAGGCTGTACTGATCACTGTAACGGCTGACATACCCTTCGAAGGTTTCAGGAGCTGCATAAACAGGGGTGACGCCACCCGTTACCTTGGCCTGCACACCTTCCAGGTCCTTCACAAGACCAAAGTCGCCAATCTTAATGTGGTTGTACATCAAGAACAGGTTCTGTGGCTTGATATCGAGGTGCAGCAGATCGTGCTCGGTCGTCATGATGTCGAGAGCTTCTGCAATCTCGTCCATGTAATTGAGCAGAACATCGCGAGGAATGCCGATGAGCCCTTTGCCGCGATACTCACGGAAACGGTCGTACAGATTGCAGTCGGCCAATTCAGTAACGATCATCAACTGTCCGTTGACGATCTCATACCGTTCAATGCTCAGAATGAAAGGGTGCCGAATGTTCTTGATGCGTTCGATGGATCGCAGTTCTTGTTCTGCTTTGAAACTGTCATCTACTGCGGTGACATCTTCGAGATCACCTTGAACAAACTTGATGGCTTTTAGAATCTTGCCTGGAGCTTCACACTTCCAGACTTCGCCAAAGCCACCTGCACCGAGACGCTCGATCAGCCGGTATCCCGGTATGGGCTCAGCCTGGCTTTCAAGGTGGAAGGGCATGGGCATGTCATCGCATACTAATGAAGCGCGCAAGTTTAGGTCGTAGATGGACGTCTGCCAAATGACTTTGTGCTGCAGCAGGGTAATTAGCGGGAGTACATTTCAAAGTGTAACATGCTACTTTTTTTATCTCAGTTGAACTATAATGCTGATATGGAACAAGTTTCGACACGTATTCTGGTCTTTCCATGGCCAGCACGCTCAGTGCTGTAGCTGTGTCGTAGGTTGCGCACCAGTACTCACAACAATTTTCTGATCGGCTGAGGCCGAATTACCTCACTATTCATCAATCCTTACCTCGCTGCAACGAGAAGTGGAGAGAAACGGAACACCCATGTACCCGAAACTGGAAGAATCGCTGAAGAAATACCATGCACTCGAAGCTCAAATGGCAGACCCTGCTGTGATGAGCGATGGCGCAAAGTATTCCAAGCTGGCAAAAGAAATGGGCAGCCTGACCAAACAAGTCAAACCCTACATTCAGTTAAAACAGTTGGTCTCAGAAATAGAATCTTTGACTGCAGATGCTGCCAAGGAAGCTGATGCCGACATGAAGCAGATGCTGGATGATGAGATTGTCATCAAGACAGCAGAAAAGAATGAACTGCAAAACAAGATCGAAGACATGTTGCTGGTCGATCCCGGTGAGGACTTCGACAGTATCATCGTTGAAGTGCGAGCTGGCACGGGTGGAGATGAAGCTTCGCTGTTTGCAGGCGACTTGTTCAATATGTACAGCCGCTATGCTCAACTGAAAGGCTGGAAGCTGGAAACACTCGATTTCAGCCCCACCGATGCTGGCGGGTTCAAAGAAATCAGTTTCAACATCAGTGGCGAAGGGTGTTACCGCTTCATGCGCTATGAAAGTGGTGGTCACAGGGTGCAACGAGTACCCAAAACGGAAACCCAGGGTCGTATTCATACTTCTGCTGCCACCGTGGCTGTTCTTCCGGAGCCCACCGAAGTTCAGATTGATATTCGCGCAGAAGATATCGAAACCCAGACATTTTCATGTGGCGGTCCTGGCGGCCAGCATGTCAATAAAACGCAGTCTGGAGTTCGATTGATACACCGTCCAACGGGGGTTGTAGCGGAAAGCCGACAAGAACGAAGTCAGCACAAGAACAAGGATATCTGCTGGCGTATGATTCGGACTCGTATCTATGAAGCCCAGCAGGAAAAAGTGAATAAGGAGCGGGCAGCACTGCGCAAGGGACAGATAGGTACAGGCGATCGAAATGATCGCATTCGAACTTATAATTTCCCACAAAACCGCGTGACGGATCATCGCATCAACTACACCATGCACAGCCTGGACAAGATGATGCTGGGTGAAATGCACGAGTTGATTCGTGCATTAATGGATCAAGACAAGAAGGAGCAGTTGGCTCAGCTCACCAAAGTAGCCTAAGCCATTACCTGGTTGCAGGAGCGACAACAACTTCAAAGTCTTTCCCAACAATGCGGCGTAACTCGTCGTGCAGCGGCTTCATTCGTGGATCTGGAGTGAATGACATACCCCAGGCAATGCCATTATCGGCCAGTATCATGCCATACTCCTGCAAGGCCGTCAGCACGATTCGAGCTTCCTTGGAGAAGCCTTGCAGGTTGATATCACGACGCAAGCGAAAGCGTTCTCCCATTCTGGGCAGGTTCGGGTCGTTGCTTTTTCCAGCATGGTGAGTTGCAGGGTGAACGTAAGCCTTGCGGGTTGCTGGTGCTGTAAATCGAAGGGCATGACGAATCTCTCCTCGCTGCAGTTCGTCGTAGCGCACCACGGCAGGGAAGATGGGAAGTCCCGCGGCATCTGCTGAAGTCCAGCCTGCTGGACGTAACTGGTTGGACGCAAGGTCGAAGATAGATGCCTGCGCTGCTTCCCAACCGGTGCTGGTTCTCTTCATACTGAAGAATTCGTAGAGCCTGCGATTCGCTGGATCGACAATAATGGCATGTCGGTCGCCGCCTTCGTTTAGCACGTCACGCTGGACATCGAAAAGTGACAGCATACGCCCCTGGCGCGGTTTGCGATATTCGCTGGGCCAGCCTTCTATGGGCAGTTCATCGGGAATGGGGAATGGCCCGGCGTCTGATTCCTGTGCATAGCCGGTGATCTTAACTTCTACTCTCTTTTGATCTGCGGGTACGAGGATGAATGCCATATCGTGGTTGGATCGAAGTTTGAGATTGGTGCCAATGCTTTTGACGAGTTGCTGTGAATCGGCTGCGACAGGCCAATCTGTTATTTTGGTGTTCCAGGCATTATCTTTGGGAAAGACTTGAAGACTGGCGACGATGGTATCAGCTTCGGGCAGGTGAAAAGGAACAGGTCTGGTTATCGCTGGTGATTCCTGAACCAACCAAGCTGGGCCGATGGCAATGAGTAGAACAATCGAGATCAACATATCTGGCCTCTTTTCTTCACTGTCATGGTATGGTCTAATAACTTATCGTGATCCCACCTGTTAAGAGTAGCTATGCGTTCCACGTCACTCATCTTGACGAATCTGGTTGTCATATTTGCAATGATGCCTGCACCATCGTCTGCCCTTCCACTTGCTGAGCCAGACTTCGAGAAGCAAATACTCCCGATATTGAAACAGCATTGTTTTGCCTGTCATGATGGTAAGAAACAAAAGGCTGGGCTACGACTTGATATCAAGAGTAGGGCCAAGGCAGGAGGTGAATCGGGCAAGGTCAGCATCAAGCAAGGCGATGCGGCTGGCAGCGAACTCTTTCGCCGAATCACGAGCAGTGATAGTGAAGACGTCATGCCTCCGGGCAAGGATAAGTTGAATAGGGAACAGCAGACGCTGATCAAAAAGTGGATTGATTCTGGCGCTAATTGGCCAGATCATTTAGCGGGCGAAAGCAAAATGCCTGTGCATTGGGCGTATGTTCCTCCACGACGTCCGGAGGTGCCTACAGTCAATCTGAATGGTTGGGTGCGCAACAGCATTGATCACTTCATTCTCGCTCGCTTGGAAAAGGAAGGTCTGAAGCCATCCCCCGAAGCCGATAAGATTACTTTACTGCGTCGACTCCATCTCGATCTCGTCGGACTACCTCCCACGCTGAATGAGGTAGATGCATTCTTGGGTGATACCAGCAAGGATGCTTATGCAAAAGTGGTGGAGAAACTGCTTGCCTCGCCACATTACGGAGAACGCTGGGGAAGATGGTGGTTGGATGCAGCACGTTATGCAGATACCAATGGTTTTGAAAAAGATCTGCCAAGATCAATCTGGCCTTACCGTGATTGGGTCATCAAAGCATTCAATGAAGACAAGAATTTCAACCAGTTCACGATCGAACAATTGGCAGGGGACTTGCTGCCCAACTCTACGCTTGAGCAGCGCGTAGCCACAGGTTTCTTGCGCAATTCAATGCTCAATCAGGAAGGTGGA
>CAYPJB010000236.1:0-7218 GCA_964410845.1 uncultured Bacteroidales bacterium
GGTAATGGAGTGCTGCAGGATTTGCTGATGGATCCTGTTGCCAACTTCACCGGCTCCCTGCGCCGATTCGAAATTACCAACGTCGAAGTTGGAGCCATACAGGATCTGGGTTGGAGCGTTCTCTCGGTTCCGGAACTCTCCAGCATGCTGTACATGGGTGGAATCCTGGCATTCATCGGGTATGGGTATTCACGACGACGAAGCACTACTCCTGTAAAGGCAGATGGCGAGGCTGAGAATACCCCCGAAACCGTCGAAGTAGATTCGACGGTTGTGGCTTAGATGGATCTACTCTACTTCCAGTGTCCCAGGCTTGAAGCGAAACAAGGCTGCAGCCAGGGCGAGTGATGTCTTACTGGTGAAGTGCGAGTAGACCCCTACGATTCGTCCCTGGTGGGCAGCAACACCGATGTAATCGCCGAAGAACATGCTGTTGCTGCACTCGAAGTACGGCTGATTGATGGTGAAGTTGGTGAAGCTCTTGCCACCATCGATGCTACGGGCCAGCGTGACGGTGGTTTTCGTACCGGTTTCGCCTCGGCGATCATAGAAGAGTACGTTAATTGAACCATCCGCAGGATCGACAGCCAGCCAGGGGAAAAACTGGGGTCTGCCGTTCTTCTCGGCATCATTGTTCACACGCAGAGGCGCAGACCAGGTCTTGCCCTGGTCGCGTGAGTATGCACAGTAAATATCCATATCCCCCAGGCGGTTATCACCCCAGGCGACGTAGAGCGAACCTTTATTTGGCCCGGTTGATGAATCCACTCCGATGATCGGAAGACCGTTGGCACGTGTTGTACCGTCGACTGGTTGATCCCATCCACCGGGGTGCTTGCTCACGAGGATATCCTTGCCAAAGGTGACGCCTGCATCGAGCGAGCGATCCAGCATGATGCCTTCCGGGCCGGACCAGACGATATAGACTTCCCCATGGGGCCCGACAGCAGGCATGCCACCCATGATAGTGTTACCACTGTCGAGACAGTCGCCTGAAACATCGGAGATCCGTTCCCCGGGAAGGAATGATGTGCCAGCATTCGTTGAACGCGAGATGTAGAGATGGCTTTTCTTGTCAGGTTCCTTGCTGCCATACTCATCGAAGCGGGTCCAGCCGATGTAGACGGTGCCTTTGCTCTTGGTGGCACTGTTATCAACCGCTATCCAGGGCTTGTCTTCAAATGGCTGCACGGTATTGATGTGATCAATCACAGGCACAGCTGCTGACCACTTGTCATCACGGAAACTATGGACGAAGATGCCATTCTCGGCCCGGCGAGGCTTCTTCTGACGAATACCCACGAAGCGGATGCAAGCATGGTAGAGCGAGCCATCGCTGCCATAGACGAGCAAATCATCCCCCTGTTGACGCGTATTGCCTGGTTGGGGGAAGGGGCTGTTCTTCCAGGTTTTACCGCCATCATCAGAGGAACAGAGCAGGCTGCCTCGCAGGCTGTAGGAGACTGCTCGAACCTGGTCGGGATTAGTGGGGTTGATAGCCACCGAAACCTCGGCTGGCCCCAGGGTTTCTTTGCCGGTGATGGCCACCACTTGATGCGGTATCACTTTGCGACCATCGTCAGGCCTGGGTGCATCCTGTGCGGAGACAATACTGAGGGTGATTAGAACCAAAAGGATTGCGCAGCGCATACAGGCCTTCCCTCGTTGGAAAACGGAATGCCTGTATGTTATGGAATTCGCTGAACGAGTTGACTCTCCACTTTGAGCAAAGGCATTACTTCAAAGAACAGAAAGAGAGGCATGCCATTACCCAGATGTCCGCCCCAATGGCCATACCAGACTTTGTCCAGACTCCAATCGATCTGCACCAGACGATGATAGACATCATGTTCCGGCGATGGCGGCACGGGCATGGTGAATCCCAGCTTTCCTGCACTGGCGTTGTACTGTCGGTCAGCAGTGCCCACGATGCTCGTAGCCCAATCGAGTATGAAGACATCGTACTTCGATCGATAGTTCACCATGTTAGTGCGAATACTCTTGAGGGCAGGCGACAGATCATAGCCCGGTGAAACGGCAGGAGAAAGGAGAATGACCTTCTCCAGCGAGGCAATGGGAAGTTTTTCTGCTGCCCAGAGTACAATGAAGCAGCCGGTACTTTTGCCAATGAGATAAATCGGTCGATCAGGATTGTTCGCCTGGTAGCTCAAGATCTGCTGGCGAAGTTCTTCTGCTTTCTGCAGCAGATGCCTGGTGTCTTGAATATCTTTGACGAAGCGGCCTTTGCCATGCGTCCAGTCGAAGTGCTTAAGTTCATGAGGAATGTGGGCTTGATTCATAGCCCAACGAGTGAACTTATGTAGGTGCTCCAGGCCGCCGGCACCCGCAACAACAAAGACGACGCCAGAACGTTTGGGCAGGTCGCTTGCATGAGCATTCGCGCCCGCACAAAACAACAGAAGAATCAGAGAACATCGGGGCATGATTATCCCATCCATCATGGCGTGAGATAGTCGAGAATGTGATTTTGTGCAAGAGATTTAGGCAAGAGATAGTGGTTCTAGACCATGCCATGCCAGCGTCTCAGAACCCATTCGAGCATGATGCAGGCTACGAACAAGGCGAAGAGAATCGCCTGTCGTCTGGTATCGGGCTCCTGCCATTCGGGGAAGCGGATACGCTTCTCGTCCATGTTAGCTGGATCGTTGGCAACCTTTTCGATGACTTCACGCAGGCCGCCGTGCAGTCGAAAAGTACCACCCGTCGAAGTTGCCAACTGTTCGAGCAGTGTATGGTTGGCAGCCTGGTTCAAAGTTTCGCTGTCGTCCCGTGTTGACATGAAACGGGCCTGGGCAGCACCGATCTCTTTGCCATTAGCGCGAGCGCTGGCAACAACAGTGTATTCACCCGGTTCATCAGTCTTCCAGAAGATGCCTCGGGATTTGGCATCAGCATCACCCAAAGGAGCAACCGTCAGGACTTCCTCTTCCTTGTTCGGCTTGATGACTTTGACCGTATACTCCGCCCCTTCAATAGGTTTAACCGCATCTTTCGAAGAGCCAGGCGTTACCTCGCGGGCTTGAAGAGTAAACGACATTTCCTTGCCAGCGAGCACACGCCGGGAGGCGAGTTCGAGTGACAAGCCCTGGCCAGTCACCTCCTGCCGGGCAAGCCAGAGAATGAGCTGTCTCCAGAATCGCAGGTGGGCTTCTGTAGATTCCGAGATAGGCAGTTCAGCCGCTGCTGCCCCCGCAGGTACTGCTGGCTGGTTACCTCGAGGTGGCCCCGGACGTACCCATCTCCACGTAGTGTCTACTGCTAGAGCTGCGGTACGGCCTTTGCCTACTTCCTGCACTGCGAGCAGAATTTCACCCTGTTCAGATTCAGCCAGAACCGCAGCTCCGGGCTTGCGGTTACCCATCTTACTGCCACCATCGAGTGGAGGCAGCTTGCTCCACCACTCCCGGTTCTTGAGTGAATCGCTATCGAGCCGAACCGGGAAGGGGAACAACGTTCCCACCAAGGCTTCTTCGGTGATCTTGAACTTGATGTCACGCTGGGTGCCAACTGCCCCTTCGAGTTGCCCACGCTGATTCATCTGCACTGGTAAAACTGCAGCCAGTGGAGAACGATCCCAGCCGCCATCAGCGAAACTGTCATGGCCGCCGATCATCACCAATCCAGCACCACGTTCGGTCACAGCCTTGGCGATCAGGCTCAGGATGCTGTCCCCCTCGCTGCCCGGACTATCGAACCGTGAAGCAGGCACATCGCCGATGATGAATACATCGTAGTTCTGTGTGGTGATGGCGTTGCGTATATCACGTCGCCATTCGGCCGAGCCTGCACCTGCAATGGCAGGAATCAGGCTGATGCGTTCATCCCCCTTGAGGGCACGCTTCAGGAATTTGGGCTCCCATGCCCGATCTTTATCAATGTAGAGCACCGAGAGGCCATCTTTGTTGAGCGTCACGTACGTGGAGATTTCATTGTTGTTCTCGCTCGCTTCGCCCGCCAGCGGTTTGACAAAGAGTGAAAAACGGTAGTCGCCTGGCGTTTCAGGAAGCCTGCATGCAGGGAACTCGACACGCAACACCTCGCTTGGTTTGCGGGGTTTCAACTGCAACATCACCGGTTGACCGATGCGATCGCCTTCAGCGATGGTAGCCACCTTGCCATCTATCATCAGGTAGACTTCCATTTCCTGATTGTTGGCTCGATTGGCTTGCACTTCGCCACGAACAATGAAGCGGTCTTTGATGCGGGCCGTTTTATTGGCAAAAATGTTGATAGCAGCAATATCAAAGAGAGCATCGCTGGCACCAGGCTTGCCCAGGGCGATGGTGTGCAATTGACAGCGTGAAGACTCCAGTTTGCCAACAAGTGCATCCACCGTGGGTCTGCCGATATTATCACGACCATCGCTGAGTGTGATAATGCCCAGGAGTTGTTCGCCTTGCGAGAGATCAGCAGCTTTGTGCTTTTCGAGGACTTGTTCGATGGCTGAGAGCAACCCCGTGTTCCCGCCTTCGGGTTTCAAGTCTGCCTGATACTCCTTCACGATGGTATCGAAGGCCAATGGCAACACGCGCAGCTGATAGTCCTTCTCCCAGGTTTCAATCTGGGATTTGACATCATCCCATTCCTTCAGGGCATTGAGCCATCGACTGTTCCCTTCAGGCTCTGCATCCTTCACCTGCATGCTGCGTGAACTATCCAGCAGGACGATGATCTTGCCTGGACGACGAAGTTGTTCCTTATAAATCCATACTGGCCGCAGCAGAACAAGCAGTGCCACGACCAGGGCAAACAGACGCAACGTAATCAGACTGTAACGAAGAGTACGTGTCTTCGCGGTGCTGCCTGCATACGTGAAGATAGTGAGCACAATGATAAGTACGGCGCAGCCCAGCACCAGTACCAGAGGCAATACAGGATCGAGCGAAGGCAGCCAATCGGGGAGCGTGGGCGTCATGTGCTCAGGAGCTCCGGTTTATAGAAACGATTAGCCAGGTAATTTTCCGCAGCGAGGATGATGAGTATCAGCAGCATCAAGTAAGGAAGCAGTTCACTTTGCGGTGAAAGCCCGAGAGCATCCTTCACGAGAGCACTCAGGTCCTTCTCTTCACCTGGCTGGGTGACTCCTTCGGTACCGAAGAATCTCTGTAGTTCTTCTTTCTTCGGACGATCCTGTGCTAACTGTGTTTCAGCAGCGGGAAGGTTCACACTGAAATAACGAGTCCACAATGCCCCAGTGGGATCAGCCAATAGGTAATTCCCTGGTCGATTCGCTTCAGGCACTGAAATGGTCTGTTGAGCAGCTGCAAACTTGCCGCTGGTACTGTTAGGCCCTTTGAGCACGTACTCCTGCACCTTGCTATTTCGCGGCACAACGAATCGGACATCGTCACCTTGAATGAAGTTAGCTCGTTGTTCACGTGCACCAATCACGTGGCTGACACAGGTATGGGCCAGGCCGACGTACATCCAACCGTTCTGAAAGTTATTCCAGTCCTTCCAGTTCGGATCGTTCGGCAACGAGTACATGGCAGTGCCAAGCCAGACGACTCGACCAGCCACCTTGTTGCGATCAAACAGGCGTTCAGCCCAGAGTGTGGGCAATTTCTCGGTCTGCAGCGGGGTGATGACGTTGGTCACGCCGGGCACTTGTTCCAGGTCCCAGTACTTCACCACTTTAAATGGCGACAGATCGCGTTGCCAGCGTTTGAAGTTCGACAGGGCAGGGTGTTCATAGCTTCCTACTTCCAGCGATGCTCCGGGGAGAGGAATGGTTTCGATCTTCGTCAGTTTTCCAGGCATCAATTCATTGGCCAATCCACTGGTATAAGCTTTGACATCGAGTGACGCCCCAGGAACGATGACGAGTCCGCCTCCAAGTTCGACATAGCGTTTCAGGATTTCCCAAAGCTGGTTGTTCGGAGAAGCCACATTAAAAAGGCAAACTGCCTGGTATTCATCAGGATTGAGACCAATGGGGCACTCGGCCGGTTTTCTGAGTTCGCCCGTCATGGGAAGAATGCGCAGGCTTTCCAGTGCAGTCTTCCACTCATCGGCTTCGCCAGGTTGATCACTCAGGATCAGCACTCGGCGAGTGGGAGCGACCAGCGTGAAGTAACGGGTGTTATCGCCCTCAAGTGCATCAGGACTGGCGAGGACTACCTTACCCTGCACCACACCGTCTTTCACTTCGATAGGGTCGAATGTGATGGTTTTTGTTTCAATGGCAGTGGCCGTGCCGGTGAAGTCGATGTTCTTCTTGCTGACGGGAACAGGCTTGCCATCCAGGTACAGCCAGGCTTCGTTTTTCACCGTCAGATTGGATGATTGCACCGTGACGACGATGTTGAGCAACTCTTTGGCAGGCACACCAAAACGCAGTTCTTCCATAGCTGTCGTGGCAGATACCGAGGCAGGTCGAATGGAGATTCCAGTGATACACAAATTGCGAGGTTCTTCAGCACCAAGATCATAATAGACAAGATTGATCTCGCGTTTCAGTTTGGCTTCAATCCCCTGTTTTTGCGGGAGAAGAGTCGTGCCGACGACGTTGGCATCCCAGGAAGCATTACTTCGATCAGAAAAGACCGCCATCAAGAGCGGCAGGTTGGGGGCGTTGCGTTCGAGCAACCGCAAGCCATCCTCCATGCCAGCTGTGACAGGCCGATTGCGCGGGTTGATTTTGCGGTTCTCCACCAGCTTGGTGGCCTCATTAATAGAGACGAACCGACCTGAGGCACTCTCAGCTGTATCAATGACTGCGACTTCGCTGGTATTCGGCAGGCTCTTCAGATAGGCGAGTGCCTGCTCCTTCGCTTGTTCCAGCCGTGTTTTCCCTTCGATTTTGTAGTCCATGCTGGCGGAAGTATCGAAGACAAGTACCACACCCAGCGGGCTGCCGAGCGCCAAAGCACCGGGCAGGTTGGTTGCCAGAGGCCTTGCCCGCGCCAAGGCAGCCAGTGCAACGAGCAGAATGCGCATCAAAAGCAGTGCGAGGTGTCTGATACGAAGCTTTCGCAAGTTCGTCTTCCGTCGCTGCTGCAATAGTTCCAAGGCAGGGAACATCATCAACTTGGGTTTCTTCCGCATCACCAAATGGATGATGATCGGCACTGCGACAAGCAGTGCGCCGAGCAAGACCCAGGGGGATAGGAAGGCGATATGCATAGGAAGTTAAAACCGTCGTTGCCGTTGGATCAAATATTCCGTCAAAGCCTTGTCAAATCCCATGCTGGTATC
>CAYPJB010000237.1:0-7206 GCA_964410845.1 uncultured Bacteroidales bacterium
CAACCACACTGTCCTACAAGTGTACAGGGCGTTGAATCTCTGAAGGGCAATAGAAATGTTGTGATCATCCATAGAGAAAAACAAGAGGCTCGCCCTGATGGGCGAGCCTCGCTTTGTCTCAGGTATTCCATTAAACTAGTCGAGCACTTTGATCTTCAGGTTTTTGTATTCCACCTTGTCGCCATGGTCTTGCAGACAGAGGTGACCTTTGGTGGGCTTACCGAATTCGGACCAGGCTTTGAACTTGCTGTTAGCAACTTTCTTGAGCCATTCCTCGCCACCCTTTTGGTACTCCACGACTTTCTCGCCGTTGAGCCAATGTTCAACATGGCCATCCTTGATGACAAGCTTGGCGTGGTTCCATTCGCCAGCGGGCTTGCAGACATCCTTCATCGGAGGGTAGAGACCATAGCAGGAACCAGCGCTCGTGAGCTTGTTGCGGCCATCGGCGTGACCTTTGTTATCCAGCACCTGGAACTCGGGGCCAGTCATGTAGGGAGTAGCTGGGCCTTCCGCGACGTGATACATGATGCCGCTGTTACCTTTGGGTGCAACTTTCCAGTCAACATGCAGTTCAAAGCTGCCAAACTCTTTATCGGTGATGATATCGCCACCGCCACCGACGCGGACGATGTGGCCATTAATGACCTTCCAACCGCTCGGGACCGTTTTTGATTTGTAGCCTCGCCAGCCATCCAGCGTTTTGCCATCGAAGAGCAGGGTAAAGCCAGCAGCCTTCTCAGCATCGGTCAGTGTGTTCATAGGGGTTTTGTCATCCGCTCGTAAAGCTGGCAGCGTGCAGCAAAGGGCAGCCAGCATCAGGAAACAACGTCGCATGTGATCCTCACAGGTGAAGGGGAATAGTGCAATCATACCGAAGAGTTGCGTCAGAAGCCATTGACCAATCACGGAGTTTTTGGGACATCATAGTCAACTTGTCCCGGTCGGAGACCGGGGATGAGAAGCTTATGGGACCGCAGCATGGATGGTTGGTTGAAGCACAATTGGGATGCAATCCTTGTCGCCCTCGTTGGTGCATGGCTCTTTTGGGCACATCTGGGTAGTCCTCTGCTGGAACCGGATGAATCACGGTATGCTGAGATTCCACGGTTGATGCTTCGAACCGGCGATTGGCTGACCCCCAAGCTGCAAGGCAAACCTTACAACGATAAGCCGCCGCTTGTCTACTGGATGATCGCTGGCAGTTATTCGCTATTCGGCATCAGCATCGAATCAGCTCGACTCGTTCCAGCTACCTGTGGCTGGCTGACGCTGATGATGGTCTATTTCTGGAGCAGGTACTATTTTGATCGTCGCGTTGCGGGAGCAGCGGCATTGGTGATGCTGACGATGCTTGGTTACCTGACCATGATGCGGATGCTGTTGCTGGATGGCGTGTTGGCCATGCTCGTGGTCGGGTCGCTTCTCGCAGGGCACCATGCACTGATGAAACAGCGACATCCAGCCTGGTGGCTGATCTCGGCTATCCTTTGTGGTTTAGGTGTGCTTGCAAAAGGCCCGGTGGCGATTGTTCTGGTAACGCCTTGTCTGTTTGCTCTTCGCTGGCTGGATCGAAGCAGCACTTCGATGCGATTCCGGGATGGTGTCTGGTATGGCGTTGTGGTGCTGGCAATTGCAGTGCCTTGGTATGCAGCGATGATGCTGACCAATGAGTCGTTTGGCTCCGAGCACTTCTTCCGTCATCACTTCCGCCGTTTCCTCGACCCGGCACATCATGAACAACCCTTCTGGTATTACGTGCCAGCTTTGCTGATTGAACTCTTGCCCTGGCCTCTGTTGCTCTACTCTGTGGGAAGACGCTGGCGAAACTGGACAGGAACGGAGCGGTATGTGATTTTCTTCAGTGGTTTGTGTTTTATCTTCTTCAGCATCGCCAGAGCGAAATTGCCGACGTACCTGCTGCCCATGTTGCCGATGCTGGCGGTGCTGGTGGGCAGACATGTAACCTTGATGCAGTGGAACCGGCGTTGGCTGCTGGGCATTGGAAGTACCTTGATAGTACTGCTTCTTGCACTCAGTCTCCGTTCGTGGGGATTCTACTATGCCTTGCAAATTGGAAAGCCGAGCCTGGACATTGTCGCTCTTGTTGTCCTGGCTGGTTTCACAGTGTTGCTGATCTATGCCTGGTATCATCCATCGGTGCAGTCGCTGACCTGGAAGCTAACGACTGCGACGGCACTGTTCACAATGTGTTGGATTGCACAGCATGCCATTCCGGAATACGCCCAGGCGACCAGCATCGTCGATGACTGTCAGGAACTCATCCAACTGGCTGATCGTGAAGGCATCCCTTACGTTGCCCATCGCAATAGCTGGGATGCAGTGAGCTTTGAGCTCAATCGTGACGAACTGGAAGTTTTTTCATCGAGAGAGTGGACGCCATTTGTGGAATGGATCAACAAGCACCCACGGAGCATGATCTGGATGCGAGATTACGAGGGCAGGGTGGAGGCCTTTACCAAGTCACTGCCCGCGGCGGTGCAGGTGGAGAAGGTGTATGACCTGGGACGAGTTCAAGGGATTATCGTCAAGCAGGCAGAAGTGCTGCAGACAGGTGGCAGCAACTAATCTACGCCATCATCCGTCCCAGCAAACTCGCATCATCCAGTGTTTCCAGTAGCATGTCGGGACGATGGCTGGCTAGTTCTTCTTTCGAATGATGACCGGTAGTTACCGCTACCACCCTTGCACCGATGGTTCTTGCACACGAAATATCAAGCGGCGTATCACCCAGTACCCATGTACGCTCGGGCTGTAATTCCTGTTGATGTTCCGCCTGGGCAGCTTGCCAGGCGGCGAGGGCAACTTCGTCTCTGGTCAGTACACCATCGCCGAAGCCCCCGAAGCGGAAATAGTGATAGATGCTGAAGTGGCCCAGTTTCACTGCTGCCCCTCGGCGAACATTTCCGGTGAGCAGGCCAATCAGCACTTCTTCTTTTAATGCAACCAGTTTATCCAACATGGGTACCACGCCTGGTAGCACTGCTCCCTGCTTGGCGACCAGGGCGCTCGGCAGTCGTTGAAGATAGGCATTCTGCAGTCGTTGCAGGCGTTCTTCGGTAGGAGAGATGTCGTGGGCAGTCAGCAGATCGCGGGAAATAGCGACATCGGTGCGGCCGCTGTAGGGCACATGTACCCGAATGCTATCGAGACCAAATTCGTGTAGCAGTGCTTCTTCCAATGCGTGTTTGCCTGCTCCACCGGAGGAGAGCAGGGTGCCATCGATATCGAACAAGAATACGTAAGGGGTAGCCAATTCGCAGGTTCTCGTAAAGTAAAGGTGCATTTTCTAATGACACCGTTACAATACTGTTACTACCCGAGAAGACTATCTTGCAGACCGTTGTGACGAGTATGCCGTACCGCCTGGTGCTTTGGGACTTCGATGGAACGCTGGCGGATTCGCTGGCGGTTTCACTGTCCATCCTTAATCAACTGGCTGACAAGTATCGTTTTAAGCCAGTCACGGATCCGCACAGTGTTCGCAAGATGACCGTGCGGAAGTTCATGAAGGAACATAAGATCGGATTCCTGAAACTGCCTCGCGTGACAAGAGCGTTTCAGCACGCGATGCGCAGCGAAATTGAGAACGTCAAACTCTATCCTGGCATTGTGCGGGTACTCAAGCAGACCCACGATGCGGGGTTGCGGCACGCCATTCTCTCTTCGAATTCACCAGAGAATATTCAGGCCTGCCTGCAGGCTAACGGCATCGCCCAGTACTTCGACTTTACGGCAGGTTGCTTCAAGCTCCTCGGCAAAGCTCGAGGCATCAAACGAGTGATTAAGCAATACAAGCTGATGAAGAAGGAAGTGCTTTATATCGGCGATGAAGTGCGCGATGTAGCTGCAGCCCGGAAGGCTGGCATTGATGTAGCAGCAGTCAGCTGGGGCATCAATGACTGGAGTACCTTAGCCGATGCTGAGCCGACGCATCAGGTAGCTTCGCCGGAAGAGTTGCTGAGCATTGCTCAGAAAAGGTAGTTACGCAGTTGGCTTCCTGCCAATGCCTCGCCAGAGGAAATAGACCGGAATACCAGCAAGAACGATGATCAGGCCAGGCCAGGTCATCTTGGGTTTAACCAGTAGTAGATCAACCATAACCGCGGCGCACAACAACACATAGAGAGCAGGTAACACTGGATAACCAAACGCCTTCACCGGACGTTCCAGGTTTGGCTGCTTTCGACGAAGAATGAACAAGCCGATCACTGTCAGTACGTAGAAAATCAGCACAGCGAAAATGACGAAGTCGAGCAGTTCGTTGTAGGTGCCCGAAAAGAGCAACAGCGTTGCCCAGACTCCTTGAAGGACTAATGCTGCAGCTGGGACGCCTTTCCTGTTGAGCGTTCCCACCGAGCGGAAGAACAGCCCTTCCTTGGCCATCACGTAATAGAGGCGAGCTCCCATCAGCGTCATACCGTTGACACAACCAAAGGTTGAAATCATGATCGCAATAGCCATGATGGGGGCGCCCCATCGAGGAGAAACCAGTTCCAGCACAGCAGTGCCAACGCGGCCATCACGGGCATTATTGATGCCTCGAGTTTGAGCCGCTTCACTGATCCGTGCATTGGCCTTCTCACGCAATTCGCCCGCTTCTATGGTCTTGCCCTGATCGAACAGTTGACGGGCTTCCCGTTCCAGTCTCGCAGCTTCGCTCTCCAACTTCATTCCCGCTTCGAGATCGCCTCGCACTGGCAAAGCCTCAACGAATGCTACGTTGGCCGCAACATATAGCAGCACGACGGTACCCGTTCCTAGCGCTAGGCTGAGCGGCAGATTCCGCTTGGGATTACGAATTTCTCCAGCCGCAAACGTGACATTGTTCCATGCATCTGAAGAAAAGAGCGCCCCTACCATGGCTCCTCCAAAGATCATCATGGCTAGTACATAAGGGCTGAGGTTGCCGAACAGCTTCTGTGTTTCGCTGAATTTGTTCGTCGTTAAGATTCCGCCCCAAGGGTCTTTCCAGTTAACTTCCCGTACAGAGAGTTGCGAGACCAGAAATAACCCAATCAGAATGAGCATGATCAAGGCCAGCGTTTTGATGACGGTCATGACGTTCTGAACCATCTTGCCTTCCTGTACACCACGGCAATTCAGCCATGTCAGGAACGCGATTACGACGAGTGCCACCATTTGCCCGCCCGTGACGATAAAGTGCTTCATTTCAAAGAAGTACTCGCTCATCCAGGGGAGTTTGAGCTTCCAGTTCACATGTGTTGCAGCGTAGATCACGGTGGAGTGGACAGTGTCCTTCGCCCATCCCAGGTCGGGGAAGAAGCCCGCAACATGTTGTACGTTATTCGCCAGTTCTCCTTCAATGCCGTGATCGGTGCCCAGCGCTGGAACGAATACGCCGAGGAACTTGGCGAAGACGACTGCCACCGCAGCAATGGAACCGGTTTGAATGACGAGGAAGCATGTCCAGCCGTACAGAAATCCCCACAAGGGGCTGTATGCTTCTTTCAAGAAGATGTATTGCCCGCCCGCATTGGGATACATGCCCGCCAGTTCAGAGTAACTAAGGGCTCCCAGAACGGTCATGATGCCTGACAGGATCCATATCGCGAGCAGCCAGCCAGCTGAGCCTACATCAGAAGATATATCCTGCGAGGTGACAAAGATTCCCGAACCGATCATCGTGCCCATGACCAGCATCGTTGCATCGAAAAGACCCAGGCGTTGCTGAAATCCAGTCGAACTGGCAGGGGCAGGGGTGGCACTCATGCATCGATCCTTGATTAAACAAAAGCGTGCTGGATCATAACAACCCAGCACGTTTTAGGCTATTGTCAATTCTCAGAATCACACTGTCACAGCTTTAGCCTACTTCACCAGCAGCCGCTCTTGCACGCAGTTTGCTGTGCCGGATGCCGTACAGGAAGTAAATGACTAATCCGATGGCAAGCCAGCCAATGAGTCTCCACCAGTTATCAGGTGGCAGGGAGAACATCATTGTCAGGCACAGACCAATACCCAGCAGCGGCACCACGGGGACTAGCGGGCATCGGAATGGGCGTTCAGCCTTGGGATTGGTTCTCCGCATGATAAGAACCGCCGTACAAACCACGACGAAGGCGAAAAGCGTGCCGATATTCGTCAGGTGCAGTAACGCATCGATCGGAAGAAGCCCTGCACCTAACGCAACCAGAATTCCAATCAGGATGGTGCTCTTCCAAGGGGTTTGATATTTCGGATGAATGTCACTGAAAAACTTGGTTGGCAGCAAGCCGTCGCGTGCCATCGCCAGGAAGACACGTGGAGCACTGAGCATCATGACTAGCAGAACTGAGGTAATACCTGCAACACCTGCTATGGAGATGATGCCCTCAGCCCAACCTAGATTGATCTGTTTGAAAGCCGATGAGACGCCTGCATCCTTGTCGATCAGGTCATACTTCACCATGCCCGTCAGGACTGCAACCACACCGATGTACAGAATCGTGCAGACCAGCAAAGAGACAATAATGCCAAAGGGGATGTCCTTCTTGGGATTCTTGGCTTCTTCAGCCTGTGTCGAAACAGCATCAAAGCCGATGTAGGCGAAGAAGATAATAGCTGCTCCAGCAATGACACCAACGGGTTGTCCGCCCGCATTGGTCTGACCATGGATAGGAATTCCGAAGAAGCTCAGCCCTGTCCAACCATAGGGTGCAAACGGGATGTAGTTTTCGGGATTGATGTAGAAGATGCCAACACAAATCACAAAGAGCACAGCAAACACCTTGATCGCCACCATGATGGCGTTAAAGAAAGCGCTCTCCTGAATACCCTTTACCAGTACGATGGTGATGATCAACGCGATTAGCACGGCAGGCAAGTTGATAATCGCATTCTGTCGATTCGTTATCTTGGCCTCAAAGGGCTGATCTCCCACGAGACCCATTGCATAGGGCTTAGTCTTGTCCTTGGCTTTGTTTCCGGCGTTGTACCAAACTGCAATCTTGTGCAGATCACGGGTTTTCACATCGGTGAACTTGGCTCTCTCTTCGGGAGGCAACTTTGCTCTCAGTTCTTCAGTCAAATCCTCGTACGACACTACTTTCTGCTGCACCGTGTAGCTGTCATACTTGGCGACGACGTTGGGAAGAACCTTGCCATCGTCATAGATGTACGGTCCTCCCCACCGTGTAGCTGTCATACTTGGCGACGACGTTGGGAAGAACCTTGCCATCGTCA
>CAYPJB010000238.1:0-7200 GCA_964410845.1 uncultured Bacteroidales bacterium
ATTTCCTTCCTGGCACCGATCTTTGCCATGCCTGACCTCTTCCAGAAGGTGGCGAAGCGCGGGGGTGATCCAGAGACACGCAATTGGATCTTCCTCGTCGGAGCGTTCCTATTCTACTTCATCACTTACTTTATCATCATCTTCTTTAACGCAGCTCTGTGTGCCTGTGCGGTGATGCACTTCAAAGGCATCGATCCTTCACTGGGCGATGGCCTGGCTGCTGCTGGCCGACGCTTGCCTCAGATCGCTGGCTGGGCACTGGTCTCTGCCACGGTGGGTATGATCCTGCGGGCCATTCAGGAACGCTCCGAGTGGGTAGGCAAGTTGATCGTGGGTATGCTGGGACTGGTCTGGACAGCTGTTACCTACCTCGTCGTGCCGATCCTGGCAGTGGAAGGGCTTGGACCGATTGATTCCCTGAAACGGTCGAGCGAATTGATGCGCCGCACCTGGGGCGAAGGGCTTACCGGTGGTCTGAGCTTTGGACTCATTGGCTTCCTGCTGATGCTGCCTGGTGTTCTGCTGATCTTTGCAGGTACCTTCGCAGGGGCAGGGATGAACAACCCGCCGCTGTTGCTCGCAGGCATGGTGCTGGGTGCTATCTATCTGGTCATCGTAGGCATCATTCTGTCGACACTGAAGCAGATTTACATCGCTGGGCTCTACCTGTATGCTGCCGAGGGACAGATGCCTGGTGGGTTCTCGCCCGAACTGGTGCAGGGTGCGTTTGTAAGGAAGTAGCTAAGGAACAACCATGACAATGAAGCAGCTAGAACAACGACTTCAAATATTAGAGCAGCAAGTAGCTTCTTTGCAATCCAATGATAAGGCACGTCATGGGTGGCGTGCTCTCATTGGACTTGCCACTGATGATCCGATCATGAAAGAAGTAAGCAGACTTGCATTGCAATATCGAGAGAAAGAAAGGAAGACAGCCAGGAAATCGAAAGCGAAAAGGAAAAAGTCCAAGTGATCTTACTTGATACAGATCATTGCTCAGTACTCTTTGACGAACGAGACAAGAGACACAACATACTAGTAGGCAGGCTTGAAGAATGTTTGCAGCCCATCGTCTTACCTGTTGTTGTTGCTAACGAGGTGCTTCGCGGTATTTTGGCAATGATCCATAAAGAATCTGATCTCTCGAAAAAGCTCTGGCCTTATAGTCGTTTGAGCAAACTATTGAACGCACTCGGCAAAGTGGGAATCGCAGACTTTGATGTATCAGCGTTAACGGTGGCACTAGAGTTTCGAAGCCGGAAACTCGGTGTAGGCACCAACGATCTATGCATCGCTGCAATTGCAGTTGCAACCAATAGTATGTTACTGACCCGAAATACCAAGGATTTTCGATTGTTCACTGAACTGCACACCGAAAACTGGCTTGAGTAGGAACTTATCCATGCCCTTCTGTTCCACCCGTCGTCACTTCCTGCAATCGAGCAGCTTTGGCATCGGCTCGATGGCACTCGCCTATCTGCTTCAGCAGGAAGCACGTGCTGATGGGCCGAAGAAGCCTGACCTGGAAGTGAAGAACTACAACCTGCTCGCCAAGCAGCCCCACTTCACCCCCAAAGCGAAAGCGATGATCTCGCTCTTCATGGTGGGCGGGCCTAGCCAGATGGATCTCTTCGACCCGAAGCCCAAGCTCACCGAATATGATGGCAAACAGTTTCCGGGCGATCTGAAGTACGACAATCCCGCCCAGGCCAGCAGCAAGGTGCTCGGCTCGCCTTGGAAGTTCAGCAAACATGGCCAGTGTGGCATGGAGTTGTCGGAACTGTTGCCTCACCTGGGGAAGATTGCCGACCAGATTACCCTGGTTCGTTCCATGCAGACGAATGTGAACAACCATGGGCAATCAGTCTATGCACTCAACAGCGGTCGCCCCCTGGCTGGTCGGCCAACGCTTGGCAGTTGGTTGACGTACGGGCTCGGCTCCGCTTCACAGGAACTACCTGCCTTCGTGGCACTGACCGATCCGCGTGGGTTTCCCCTGCTCGGTGGCGAGAACTGGTCGAATGGCTGGTTGCCTTCGGTGTTCCAGGGGACAGTGGTGCGCCCGAAGGAACCTCGCATCCTCAACCTCGATCCGCCTCCGCTACTGCAAGGCAGGATGCAGGAACAGCAGCTCGAACTGCTCCGTGAACTCAATCAAGAACATCTTAATAACAATCCACGCGAGCAGGACCTCGCAGCTCGCATCGCCAGCTTTGAACTGGCAGCCCGTATGCAACTGGCAGCCAAGGAAGCTTTCGACCTCAGTCAAGAGAGCGATGCTACCAAAAAGCTGTACGGCATCGATAACGCTATCACCAAGGACTATGGCGAACGGTGTCTGATTGCCCGCCGTCTGGTGGAACGGGGCGTGCGCTTCGTCCAGCTCTGGAACAACGGGCAAAGCTGGGATCATCATGGCGGCATCTATCGCGAACTTCCCAAGCGGTGCATGGAAGTCGATCAACCCGCTGCGGCACTCGTCACTGATCTCAAATCACGTGGCTTGCTGGATAGCACTATCGTTCACTTTGGTGGTGAGATGGGCCGTTTGCCGGTGATGCAGAATGACCTCGGCAAAGACAAAGTAGGCCGCGATCACAATACCTACGGCTTCTCCCACTGGATGGCAGGTGGTGGTTTCAAAGCGGGTTACATTCACGGCGAAACCGACGAGTGGGGCCACAAGGCCGTGAAGGATGTGGTGCATCACTACGATTGGCACGCCACCCTCCTACATCTCTTCGGCATCGATCACGACAAGCTGACATTCAAACGCAACGGCATGGAAACGAAACTGACCGATAACCAGGGCGGGCAGGTGGTGAAAGCGTTACTTCAGTGATCCGTCCTTCTTTCGAAGCAATTCAATTATTTCCTGCATCCTGTTGCGAAGTTGAGGCGAATAGCCTCAATCAACTGCAGGAAATGGAAAATGCTATCTCTCTTTACCCTCGTTCTTCTGAGCTCATCTTACCCCATTGATGTCGAAACCTGGCCACAGTGGCGTGGTCCTTCGCGTGATGGCCAGATCGTCAGCAATTTCAAGTGGCCTGACAAGTTGCAGGGCGATGCTCTGACCCAACTCTGGCGAGTGGATCTGGGACCGAGCTACTCGGGCCCGATTGTGACAGCAGACAAAGTCTTCGTCACCGAGACTCTCAACAAGAAAACCGAAACGGTGCGGGCACTTGATCGCAAGACCGGGAAGGAACTGTGGAAGCGCGAATGGGAAGGTGCCATGACCGTCCCGTTTTTCGCCAAAGCCAATGGCGACTGGATTCGCAGCACCCCCGCCTTTGATGGCTCATCTCTCTATGTCAGTGGCATCCGCGACGTGCTCGTGTGTCTGGATGCGAATACTGGCAGTGAACGCTGGCGCTTTGACTTCGTGAAGGAAGTCAAAAGTGAACTGCCTACCTTTGGCTCCGTCTGTTCACCACTGGTCATCGGCGACCACGTCTATGTTCAGGCAGGTGCAGGCTTCTGCAAACTCAACAAGACCACCGGCAAACTCATCTGGCGAACTCTGGACGATGGCGGCGGCATGAATGGCTCCGCCTTCTCTTCCCCGGTATTCACCAAACTGAAAGGCAAGGATGTTCTGGTCGTGCAGACCCGCACCAAGCTAGCCAGCGTTGATGATGCTGACGGCAAAGTGCTGTGGCAGGAAGAAGTACCAGCCTTCCGAGGCATGAACATTCTGACCCCTTCCATCTTTGGTGATGCTATCTTCACCAGCAGCCACTCGGGTGGCACCTTCCTCTATTCCGTCAAGGATGGCCACGCTGGCGTGGAACAAACCTGGAAACAACGCTTCGATGGCTACATGTCGTCACCCATCCTCATCGATGGCTACGCCTACCTGCATCTCAAAAACCAACGATTCTGCTGTGTTGAACTGAAGACCGGTAAATCGATGTGGACTACCCCGAAGACCTATGGCAAATACTGGAGCATGGTGGCTCAGAAGGACAAGATCCTCGCTCTCGATGAACGAGGCGACCTCCTCCTCATCCAGGCATCACCAGAGAAGTTCAACCTTCTCGATACGAAGAAGGTCAGCACCAACGAAGCCTGGGCCCACGTGGCAGTGGTGGGTGACGAAATCTATGTGCGCGATCTGCAGGGATTGAGTGTGTTTCGCTGGAAGAAGTAGGACATCGAACAGCATTAACGGGCGTTTTCCTGTGTCGTTCACCAGTTGAACGACACTTCGCTTTTTGGCCAACTGTCCCTTCCCCGCTCCATCCGTATCCTTTCAGTGGAACATCTCTTTTTGCACTTAAGGGTCCGTTGATGTCCTCTCTACCACTTGCTCGTCGGTTTGCGGAATATGCCTGTAACCTGCAGTATGATCACATCCCCGCAGGCGTGTTGCATGAAGCCAAGCGTCGCTTCCTGGATAGCTTTGCTACCGCCGTTGGGGCCATGCCTGCTGATGCCTTCCACATCGCGAAGAAGGTCGCAGGCAAGATGACCAGCACCCCCGCAGGTAGCTTGCTCGGTGGCGGGACCAGCAGCATCGAATGGGCTACCTTCATCAATGGTCTGCTCATCCGCTATCTCGATTTCAACGATACCTACCTCAGCAAGGAACCTGCCCACCCCAGCGACAACCTCGCTGCGGTCCTCAGCGTTGGCGAGATGGTCAATGCTACCGGCAAGGAAATGCTCGTTGCTGCGGTGCTGGCTTACGAGATTCAGTGCCGCCTGTGCGATGCCAGCAGTTTGCGGAAGAATGGCATCGATCACGTCACCTACGGAGCCATCTCCTCCTGCCTGGCTGCATGCAAGCTACTCAAGCTCGATGTCACCAAGACCACCCATGCGGTGGGTATCGCCGGTGTCTGTAACGGCGCCCTCCGCCAGACCCGTGCTGGTGAAATGAGCATGTGGAAAGGCTGTGCCTTTGCCAACGCCGCCAAACAAGGTGTGTTCGCAGCACTGCTCGCCAGCGAAGGCCTGACCGGCCCCGCTCCCATCTTTGAAGGGGAACTGGGTTTCATGAAGCTGCTCACCCGCGAGACTTTTGAAGTGGCCCCGATGGGTGCGGAGAAGGGTGCATCGAAGAACGATGACGACTTCATGATCAGCCACACCTACATCAAGTATTGGCCGGTCGAATACCATGCCCAGTCAGCGGTCGATGCGATCCTGCAACTGCGTCCCCAGATCGGCGACTGGAAGAACGTCGAGAAGATCGACATCCACACCTTCGATGCAGCGGTCGACATCATCGGCAAAGACCCTGAGAAGTACCGCCCCACGACCCGCGAAACGGCTGATCACTCGATGCCTTACTGCGTGGCCGTCGCCCTCATCGAAGGCGATGTAGGCCTCGACAGCTTCGATGATGCCCATCTCAAGAACGAACCACTCATCGAACTGACGAACCGGGTGAAGCTGCACCGCGATGCCTCGGCAAACGCCCGCTATCCCAAGGGTATCCCCAACAAGTTGACCGTCACCATGAAGGATGGCAAGCAGCACACGCTCGAAGTCGTGTATCCACCAGGCCATGCACTCAACAAGATGACCGATGCCCAGGTGGAAAAGAAGTTCCGGGCCTGTGCTCTCAGCAAGTATGGCGAAGCCACGGTAGCCGCCATCGTGAAGAACACGCTGGCGATGGATACCATCGGAGCTGGTGCAGCCAAGACGATGATCAGCTGGTTTGCCAAGTAGTAGCAAAAAGTCTGCACGACATCATCCAAGGCGATGTAGATCATGGATTTGCATCGCCTGTGTCGTTAGCACATCACATTGGGCAATCTGGTCAAACCTGAGGATCAATCACTACCTTCGGCAGAATCCCCAAACTCTTTAGTCAACTTCTTTCTTCTTGATTTCGCAGGCTTCCCAGAACGATACAAAGCCTGTGAAACGTCGCTATCATCTCTGGCTTACGCAAGCCCTCTACCTCACGCCACTTGCGTGGGTAGCGGCTACGGGTTGTCAGGAATGGGCGACTACCTCGTTCGTGCTGCTTCAGCCTCCCGCTTTAAGTGCTGAAGTGCTCCACGAGGATACGGAGTCGATGCCCACACTCGGGCCAGGCAATCGGGTGTCGACTCCCACACGACTGGCGCAGCCGACCTTGCTTTCATCTCGTGAGGTGAAACCAGCGTCGGCTGCGCCGGGGCCAGCGGAAACCCGCACCGCTGCCCAGGCCAGAACGCTGCTCCTCAAAGCTACTGCCGCACTCGAAGCCAAAGACTTCCCCCTGGCTGCCATCCATCTGCGCCGCTATCTGCAAGCTTACCCGGATGCCGTCCTCATCCGCATGCAACTGGCTGAACTCTACTTTCAGCTTCAACGCTTCGAAGACTCTGCAGACCAGTTCCAACTGGCACTCGGCGAAGTGATCGACCCCGCCTTGCCTTTACACTGCCGCTTGCATGGCCACAGCCGACTGATGGAACTGGCCCAGGAACGCGACGATCGCTTCCAGGAGGAACTGCACCGGGGCATCGGCCTCGTACTGCTGGCGGAACATCGTCAGGCGAGCAGTCAGCCGGAGAAGATGGTAAACGCCACCCAGCTCTTAGGAAAGGCCCGCACAGCACTGGTCAAAGCTAGTGAGACAGCACCAAAAGACGCTCGACCTGCTCTTTATCTCACGTCCGTCTGGCATTCCATGCAGCAACACGCCAATGCGAAAGCATCGCTGGAGAAAGCCATGCTGCTCGCCTACTGCAGCCCACTGACAGCCCAGGAACACATGCAACTGGCATGGTGGGCACTGGTATTGAAATAGTTGTCCGATTACCTGGCTGTCCCGGAAATCGAAATGACTATTTCCCGCAGGTAGGGATCAGCCAGGTAACAGTGAATCTGCCCGCTGAAGGGGCCTGGCTTGCCAACCTGAAGAGTGCAGACAATCGCATACTTGGATCGAGGGGGAATCTCGATCGGAGGCTCAGGCTTCGCACGGAAGCTGGCGTTTACGCCTCAGCAATCAGCCAACCCGACGATCTTCACCATCTCATTCGTCGGATTGGTCAGCGTGAAGATGACTTCCTGTTCCTGCCCCGGCTTCGATTCGACTTCCCGCTCAACATTCTCAATCGTACAAAGCGGCGGCGGCAACGAATCGTAGTAGAGCCAACCCCCTAAGGCTAAAAAGCACAGACCAACGATAAAGAGTAGGCGTGGAAGCATGAGTTATCCCTATGGCAACTCTACCATCTCGCCGCCGTT
>CAYPJB010000239.1:0-7187 GCA_964410845.1 uncultured Bacteroidales bacterium
TTTCCAGAAAAAACAGCCATTGTCTTGTAGCGTTGCTGGCAATGCTGGCTAGCACCATCGAGCAGTCGTCAGTGAACGCCACCATCTATTACAGTGGCGATAAATTCGCGGAACTGCCTGCCCAGTGGAAAGGCTTCCTGGCTGATCATCGGCAACTGCGATTGGCAGGGTCTCCACCTTCCACCAAGCTGTTACCTTCAATGTTACGGCAGGAGTATCAAGCCAACCTGGACCGCCTGCTGGCTCGCAGAGCAACACTGTCTGCCAGTGAAGTGGCCGATGCTGGAGCACTCGCTCTGCGGTTAGGGCAGACTGACACTGCACTGAACTTACTGCAGGCTGCAGTACAGCAGCATCCTCAGCACTTCGCTATTCGAGCTAACCTGGGTTCAGCCTGGCATCTGGCAGGCAACTTTGCTCAAGCCGTGGAACAGTTGACTCAAGCCGTTACACTCGCCAGTCCGGAACAGAAGCCACTGGAGCAACTTCATTTGCAACTGGTCCGCCAGCGAATGCAGGGTGCTACCGGGCTCGACCGTCTCTTTCCAGTTACCTACACAACGTCTCATGGGCATCGTCTTGGTAAGCTGCCTGCCGATGAGCTGAAGAAACTTCCACAAAACGCAGTTGCTTTGGTTCAAAAGCTCGCACTCAGCTTTCCTCAAGATGGCTTACTGCTATGGCAACTGGGGGAACTCGCCTGCATCTATGGCGACTATGCTATTGCTTCTGAGTTGTTAGATCTCTCGATTGGGGAGTATGGTCTGAGTTCGCCTAATCTTCGACAAGCTCGGCAAGCCATTAAGGCATTATTGGAACGAAACACCGTCAAGCAGCCAGGCGATCAACAGCTGTTGCATCAGGAACACAGAGCGCCGTTGAGGCTTGAATTCAAATCACGCAGGCCGCTGATCCCCAAGCCACTCGATGTATCCGCACTGGGTAGCATCAAGCCAGGTGAGCCGAGTTTACTGCTTTGGCCGCTGCTGGCTGAAACAGCGACAACGCCGAACAGGTTTGCACCACAGTTTCATTCGTATTTACAGAAGCTCAGCGGCAAGCCAGTCACCCTCACGGGCTTTCTACATCCTCTCACCGACGATCTTGATTGCACCAGCTTTCTGCTGGTAGAGAACCCCATTGGCTGCTGGTACTGCACCGCCCCTGACCTGACGGGCATGGTCTTTATCACGATGAAGGACAACAACACGACACGTTTCACTCGCGATGTCATTCAAGTCACAGGAACGCTGAAGCTGAACAACACCGATCCGAACGAGTTCATGTTCAGTATTGTGGATGCCAGTGTGCAGCAACCACGGTAATGAGTATCACCAAAATGAACTTCGGGGACTGACATCCCTCAGCTCCTTTTCCAAAGAGCCGGAGGATGTCAGTCCCCGGAGGGAGTTGACACTTACGTCTTACCAGAAGCGAACGGTCCACCAATCGCGGTTGCCGGAGTGGCTGCTCAGGTACCAGATGCCATCGTCGAAGGACAGCATCGCGTTACGCCAGCCGAGCGGAGCGCGGGGGAATGGATTGAAAGGACCAACGAATGGCATTGCATCAGCGGGGTAGCACTGAGGATAGCCAACGCGGCTGAAGTTGTTGTAAGGAGCGTAGGTCGGCCAGGCATACGGAGGCAGCGGAGGAGCAGGCTGCTGGAAGCCTGGGGCGCCTCCACCAGCACTGAAGCTGGGGATCGGTTCATTCGCTGCCCATGGTGCGGGCTGTGCAGCCTGAGCTGGCGCAGGAATCGGTTCCTGTGCAGCAGACTGGCGAATCATGCCACGAATGCTGAGCTTGCTGATCACGTTCGTCCCGGCTACTTCCTGTGCCAGACGAAGTGCTTCAGCCTGCTGAGAAGCGTCGTTCACCATTCCATGCAGCTCGACCTTGCCACCATCGACGATGATGTCAAGCTGGTACTGATTCAGCTTGCCAGAGCTGCTGATCTTGCGAGCAACAGCAGTGGCGAGCTGCTGATTGCTATCCTGCGCAAGTGCTGAGCCGGCAGTTAAGGCGGCCAGCACTGGCACTGCTAGAAGAAACTTCTTGAGCATAGCATCCTCCGATGCGGGTATGTGCGACATTTGTCTGGTCGCCGTCTACCGCCCTGGTTGGTCATCTCAAGCGCACGTCACGCTGTAGTGCCAGGGTCGGCCGGTCGTCCGTGAACCCAAGTTCTTCATCGAACCAAATACGGGGTAGAGAAGACTGGAAGAGGTGCAAGTCGTCACGCTTTCCGCGAGAGCGGGGCATACTGTCGCTCTGATTAGCAGACACGCTAGAAGTCATGCGGGATGACAGATCGTTACTGGCTGCATCCTGTTCAGGTTCTGAGTAATCGTTGTCTTGTTCCTCGCATCGAAGGAACTTGTCATGGTTCCTGAAAATAGACTCAAGTTTTGAGATGAATCACAGATTTCAGTGTTGAACTTTATCCATTCTCATGCAAACTGAGTGAATATGTCTTCTAGTTGATGGTGAAGTGATGGCTCTCCCTCCCGAACTCTCCCGCCGCGAGTGGCTGACAACGGCAAGTCTGACAGGGTTAACGGCATTGGCAGGCTGCTCGAAGAAAGAGACACCCGTGCCCAGTGTCGCGAGTGCCCCACCTGTAGAAGCCCCTTTTGATCAATTGCTTCAGTTCCCTGGCAAGGTCCCCATGCGGGCGATCAACGATCGGCCACCCTGCCTGGAAACGCCCTGGGAGTATTTCAAGACCGATATCACTCCCAACAATGCCTTCTACGTTCGCTGGCACCTGCAAACCATTCCAACCGTGAATGAAAAGACCTGGAAACTCAAAATCAGCGGACAGGTCGAGAAGCCGCTTGAGCTCTCAATCGAAGAACTGCGCAAGATGCCTAGCGCCAGTGTTGTCGCAGTCAACCAGTGTTCCGGTAACTCCCGTGGACTCTTTGAACCACGCATTCCCGGCGCCCAATGGAACAACGGGGCCATGGGCAACGCCAAGTGGACCGGTGTTCGGCTTAAGGATGTGTTGAAGCTGGCGGGTGTCAAAGCAAGCGCTGTTGAAGTCACCTTTGCTGGTCTCGATAAAGGTGGGGTGGAAACGGTGCCTGACTATGTCAAAACGCTGCCTTTGGCTGATGCCCAGCAGGATAATGTCCTCCTGGCCTATGCGATGAATGGTGAAACACTTCCTGTTCTTAATGGCTTCCCGTTGCGGCTCGTCGTCCCCGGCTGGTTCGCTACTTATTGGGTGAAGTGCCTGGGTGAGATCAGTGTTGTTGACAAGAAGTACGAAGGCTACTGGATGAAACCGGCGTATCGCATCCCCAAGCCGGGCCAGGTGGACAAGCCTGGTGACCTTGCCAAGGAAACTATCCCTATCCACAAGATGGTAGTACGTTCCTTCTTTGTTCTGCCCGAACAGGATGCCAAAGTGCCAGCCGGTAAACCGGTGATGCTGGAAGGCATCGCCTTCGACGGCGGCACTGGCATCAAGACTGTCGAAGTTTCTGAAGATGGGGGCAAGACCTGGAAAGCTGCTCAACTCGGCGAAGACCTCGGGGTCTACTCGTTCCGTCGCTGGAAACTCTCATGGACCCCAGAGAAGTCTGGTGATTACACGTTGAAAGTTAGAGCAACGAACAATGCAGGCGATGTTCAGCCAGTTCAACCCACGTGGAACCGGGCCGGCTATCTTCGAAATCACATCGAATCGTGGACCCTGCATGCTATCTGATCTTGTCCAAGGTTGGAGACCAAGACCGAGCATGGCTGTACTCACCATGCTGGTGTGCCTGTCTCTGACGCTCGCCGATGACGCCCCTAATCATGGCCTGGCAGCCACTATCACCACACCACCTCCAGTAATGGTGGAAGGTATTGGTCCGGGCACTCTGATCATTCAGGGGGGAGGTTCCACTCCGCAGAGCATCGTTGATACCTTCCTGAAAAAGAGTGGGGGCGAGAAGACAAAACTCGTCATCATCCCCACTGCCAGTGCCAATGCAGCAAATACAGAATCCTGGCTACCTCTCTGGAAGGAGCGAGGCATCAGCGATATCACGGTGCTGCACACCAACGATCGCAAACTGGCTTCTACTGCTGAATTCGTGAAGCCCCTGCAAGCAGCAACCGGTGTTTTCATCAGTGGTGGTGATCAGATACGATTGTCTGATGCTTATGCTGGAACACTGGTTGAAGAAGAATTACAGGCATTACTCAAACGAGGCGGTGTGATCTGGGGCACATCCGCGGGGGCAGCGATTCAAAGTAAATTGATGATTGCCTCTGGCAAGCCACCAGAAGTAAGAATGGCACCAGGCCTTGGCTTACTGCCCGGTTGTATCATCGATCAGCACTTCGTAGCACGCCAGCGTGAACCGCGTTTGCTCAATGCACTCAAGCAGTTTCCCGGATTCGTCGGTGTGGGTGTGGATGAAGCAACCGCACTCGTGGTGCAGGGAAGAACACTTCGAGTGGTTGGCGATTCGACAGTTACCATTCTCATTGGTGCTGGTGCAGGTCGTCCACTTCGAAAAGAAGTGCTGGACAGCAGATCCATCAGTGATCTTACCATGCTCCGGAAATCTGCACTGGGGCGTACTGAGCCGGTCCATCCACCGAAAGAGGTATCCAGGCCAAGTGTGCCTGCTGGATCGCTGGTCATTGTGGGCGGTGGCGGCATGCCAACAGACATTGTGAACAAGTACATCGAACTGGCGGGGGGCAAGGACAAGACTTTTGTCGTGCTTCCTACCTCGATGCCTGATCCCATCCCTGGCAATACAGGCAGTTTCCTCAGGCGAGCCGGAGTGAAGAATGTGCACATACTCCCTGGCCGAACCCGAGCAGAGGTGACCAAGCCAGAAACCCTGGAATTACTCGACAAGGCAGATGCCATCTGGTTCGATGGTGGTAGACAATGGCGTTTCGTGGATGCCTACGAAGGGACAGCCTTTGTCGAGAAAGTCAAAGACGTGTTGCAGCGTGGCGGCGTGATCGGAGGCAGTTCCGCAGGAGCCACCATCCAGGGTGAGTACCTTTGCCGAGGAAGTCCTCTGGGACCGCAGTTCATGATTTGCGAAGGCTACGAAAAGGGGTTTGCGTTTCTGCCTGGTGTCGGGATCGATCAACATTTTACCCAACGGAATCGCTTTAAAGATATGTTGTTGTTCAAAAAGACGTATCCGCAGTATTTAGGGATTGGAATTGATGAAGCGACAGCCCTTGTGGTTAAAGGAGAGCGGGCCGAAGTGATCGGCAAACATCGAGTCTGCTTTTTTGTGAACCAACCTACTACAGAAAAAGACTTTATCTCAGTCAGTTCAGGGCAAATCTTCGACTTCTCTTCGAGTACGATCATCAAGTAATCCAACTATGAGGAAATGCTGAAAATCAAATAAAATCCCGTTACTGCAGGGAATAATCACTGTGGAGTTGTATCAAGGTATTGTGACATTTAGGTTCGTGAGGACAAACAACATGCGTCGCATCTTTGGTTTGCTGGCAATTCTGTCTGTATCTGCCTTACTGGGCTGTACCCAGCCAAAAGCAACGGGCCCTGTCAAGCCCCTTGCAACCGGCGAAGGACAGGTTGGCGTCGCAGGCAACAAGTCGACCATCACCATTCCAACCCAACCTGCTGAAGCCAAGCCTGCCGATAGTAAAACAGGTGAGAAACCACCAGTAAAGGCTCCCGAAAAGTCTACCGAGACCAAGCCTGGAGATAAGACTCCTCCAGCACCCCCCAAATAACGTCTGAGTGCGTTACGTTCTGGATGATGTTCATCTAGGATTGACTTCGTTACTTTTGTCTGAAGGATCTGAACATGAAGAAGATCGTTGCGATCGCTTTGGTTGTTGTTAGCCTGTGCGCCGTTGGTTGCGGTGGCGATGCTGCCAAGCCCAAGGCCACTGGTGGTGCAGCTGCTACCGGTAGCGCTGCTGCCAAGTAACTTTCAAGTTACAGAAGAAAGCCGACTTCCAACCGCGAAGTCGGCTTTTTTCGTTTTCAGATTGCATAGAATACGTTACGCTAGAACTCTGCCAGTTGCTTCACACCTTAGTTTGAATTGGTCCCTGATCCCGGAAACACACAATGTCCTTACTGTTTTGCCTGTTCGTTCTTTTACCGCAACCCATTGCTGAAAAAACCGTCGCCCCTACCTGGGCTACCAAGCTGGGTTTCCCTGGCGACAGACGGGTGATCATTCTGCATGCCGATGACATTGGCATGTGTCATGAAGCCAACGCCTCCGCTCAGCGTTCTCTCCAGGCAGGCGAATATCGCTCTGCTGCAGCAATGGTACCCTGCCCCTGGTTCAACGAAATGGCAGAATGGTCGGTGGCAAATCCGCAGTACGATGTTGGATTGCACCTTGCACTCACCAGCGAATGGAAGACATACCGCTGGCCTTCTGTAGCTCCCAGGCAAAAGGTTGCTGGTTTGTTCGATAAGATGGGTTACCTTCATCACAATGTGCCAGGGGTGGTACTAAACGCCAAAGACGACGAAGTGGAAACTGAGATATTTGCCCAGTACAATCGTGCCGTCGAACTGGGCATGAAACCCGGCCACATCGATACCCACATGGGTACGCTGTATGCCAAGATTGGATTCACTAAAGCCTACATGAAACTTGCAGTGGAAAAGCAAGTGCCCGCGATGGTCATCGAAATGACTCCGCACACTATCGATAAGTTTCGCAAGCAAGGTTATCCCTTCAACGACGACATGCTCAAACTGGTCGCTGATTACCCCCTCCCCAAATTAGATGACTTCCATGCCTTGCAAGGCACCAAGGCCTAGGACGAGAAGAAGACGCAATTCTTCAATCTGGTTAAAGGCCTGCCTCCCGGCTTACATGAAGTCATCTATCACCCTTCCATCCCTACCGAAGGGCTGAAGAAAATCACTGGTTCATGGCAGCAGCGCAACTGGGAAGACAAACTGTTTACTGATCCTGAAGTCAAGGATTTCCTCAAAGAACAGAACATCATCGTCAGTGACTGGAAAGAAGTAATGCAGCGATTCAAGGCTAACCAGAAGTAACACTTTCAGAGGAATCCAGGCTATTTGCCAAGAGGAACGAACCATGAAACACGCACTTGCCATGTTACTTCTAGCTGCAGCTCCCCTGGTGGCACAGGAC
Organism: uncultured Bacteroidales bacterium; assembly: GCA_964410845.1. GTDB lineage: Bacteria > Planctomycetota > Planctomycetia > Gemmatales > HRBIN36 > JAEUIE01. The sequence goes on from CAYPJB010000239.1 coordinate 7,134, forward strand.
AAGAAAGACGAGAAGCTCAAGCCCATCCCCGTGGTGCCCTACACCGGGGGAGTT
>CAYPJB010000240.1:0-7184 GCA_964410845.1 uncultured Bacteroidales bacterium
GCCCACATTACCAGCTAGGTTACAACTGATCGTGTAGATGTCCGACAGGTACATTGCCAGCGGATCGTCCTTCTTTTCGCCGATCTTGAAGGCTGGTGTGGGGGCAACTGGCCCCATGATCACATCGCAGTCCTGGAAGACCGCATCGTAATCATTCTTGATCAGGCGGCGAACCTGCAACGCCTTCTTGTAGTAGGCATCGTAGTAACCACTCGAAAGAGCGTAGGTGCCGAGCATGATACGTCGCTGTACTTCCTTACCGAATCCTTCGCCTCGGCTGCGGCTGTACATGTGAATCATGCTATCAAACTTCTTGGCACGATGGCCGTAATGGACACCATCGTAGCGCGCCAGATTGCTTGATGCTTCCGCAGTAGCCACGATGTAATAGACCGCGACGGCATACTCGGTGTTTGGCAGTGAAACTGGTTTCAGCTTGGCCCCAAGCTTTTCGTAAGTCTTGAGAGCAGTCTGCACCGCAGCATCGACTTCGCTATCCAGCCCCTTCTGGAAGAACTCCTTCGGCACGCCGATAGTGAGGTTCTTGATCGGTTCGTCCAGGCTCTTCGTGTACTGCGGCACGTCACGGTTCACGCTGGTACTGTCACGATGGTCATGACCTGCAATCACTTCCATCAGAAGTGCCTGGTCGCGAAGATCATGCGAGAATGGACCGATCTGATCGAGCGAACTGGCGAAGGCAACCAGGCCATAGCGGGACACTCGACCATAAGTCGGCTTCATCCCCGCGATGCCACAGAAACTGGCTGGTTGACGGATGGAACCACCCGTATCGCTGCCTAGTGACAGTGGTGCGAAACAAGCAGCAACTGCAGCAGCTGAGCCACCGCTCGAACCGCCAGGTGTGAACTCGACGTTCCAGGGGTTACAGGTTGTCTGGTAAGCACTGTTCTCGGTGGAGGAACCCATCGCGAACTCATCGAGATTGCATTTCCCGAAGAGGATGGCGTCTTCCTGTTGAAGTCGTTCGACGACATGGGCTGAGTAAGGCGGACGGAAGTTCTGCAGTATCTTGCTGGAGCAGGTAGTCACTTCGCCCCGAACGCAGAGATTGTCTTTGAGGGCAATGGGAATACCTGCGAGCTTGCCAACTTTCTGACCGCTCTTACGTTTGGCATCAACTGCTGCAGCCTGGGCTAGAATCGACTCGTCATTGACGTTGAGAAAGGCTTTCACCTTCCCATCGTGTGACTTGACCTGCATGAGGCAGGCCTTGGCCAGATCGGTAGCGGTGAGAGCGCCCCGCTCCATTTCTCCGAGCAGATCGCTCGCGGTTCGTTCATGAAGTTGCATGGCAAGCCTGTTAATCGAGAACGGCTGGCACGCCGTAGTATTCGCCACGTCGATCCGGTGCATTCTGCAAGGCTTCTTCCAGGGGAAGGCTGGCCGCTACCGTATCGTCACGAAAGACATTATGAATGGGGAGAGCATGGGCCAATGGCTCAACGCCATCGACATTGACCGATTGCAACTGATCCACGTATTTCAATATTTCATTGAATTGCTGGGTGAAATGCTCTAGGTCTGACTCGGCAAATTCCAGCCGAGCCAGATGGGCTACCCAGCGAATCTTGTCAGCATCGACGGCCATAGGTGTGGCCTTACTTGGAGATGGTGAAAGCCTTACGAACGGTCGGGCGTTTGACCAGGCCACTCTTGATGGCCTTCACGCTCACGCGAATCCGCTTCACTTCGCCATCGACTTCGACGCGAATCTTCTGCAGATTGGGCTTGAACTTGCGGCGATTGATACCGGTGACTTTCTTACCGATACCGCCGAGGTATTTCGCCTTACCGCGGCGAGTAATCTGATGGCCCAAGGAAGGCTTCTTGCCGGTGATTGCACACTGCTGACCCATAGCGCTAACCCTGTTTCAAGCTGAAAAATGGAGACGAAGTCCCCCGTTTCGGAACAGATATCGTAGGAGATGGGGGACAAGGAGCAAGGGGTTGATGAGAAACTTCGATCCTGTCCATCTATTTCTGTCCAAATCACCGTCTATATCCACTTCCTCCGAAGCAGCCACATCTTTACTAGTTGCGTCAGAACAACATACGAGAGAAGTGTGACGACTAGAAAAGGCCAGTACATGGGTGGAGGAGCCGTGAACCCAAGGTACGTGCCCAGGGGCGTGAACGGAACAGCGATTCCAATGGCCATAATGGCAATAGAACTCGCCAGCACCGGCCACGATGACCAACTCTGCAGAAACGGAATCTTGTTCGTGCGAATGACATGGATGATGAGTGTTTGCGTGAGCAGACTCTCGACAAACCAGCCGGTCTGAAACAGGCTTTGACTGTTCGCTGCAGCTTCAGGCGACGAAGTATCCCAGCAGTTGAAGACGAAAAGCATCACCAGGAATGTCACATAGTCGAAAATCGATGAACACGGGCCGATAAACAGGATGAAACGGGTCAACAGTTTCATATCCCAGGGACGAGGCTTCTGCAGTTGTTCCGGGTCCACATCATCAGTTGGTATGGCAGTCTGGCTGATATCGTACAAAAGGTTGTTGGCCAGAATCTGAATGGGTGCCATCGGCAGGAATGGTACGAAAATACTGGCTCCGAGCACGCTGAACATGTTGCCGAAGTTGCTGCTCGCTCCCATGCGGACATACTTGAGGATGTTGGCAAAAACCTTGCGTCCTTCGATCACACCCTGCTCCAGCACCATCAGCGACTTTTCCAGCAGGATCATGTCTGCTGACTCTTTGGCGATATCGACGGCGGAATCGACGCTGATGCCGACATCTGCAGTACGCAGTGCCGGGGCGTCGTTGATGCCGTCACCCATGTAACCCACGATGTGCTTTCGAGATTGCAGTGCTGTAATGATGCGACGTTTATGGGCAGGCGCGACCCGGGCGAAGAGCGAAGTCTTCACCGCTGCATCGGCGAGTTGATCATCGGTCATTTTCTCGACGTCGTTGCCGAGCAATACATTGTCGGTAGCAATGCCTACTTCCTTGCAGACCTTGCGGGCGACCAGTTCGTTATCGCCGGTGACCACTTTCACCTGGATGCCATGCCCTTCGAGTGCCTTGATGGCTGCATGGGCAGTATCCTTGGGTGGATCCAGGAAGGCTACATATCCGTTGAGGATCAAATCGCTTTCATCGGCCTTGGTATAGGGCGTCACGCCTGCAGGGCTGCTTCGAACTGGTACTTCCTTACTGGCAATGGCCAGGACGCGGAAGCCATCGGCACTCAGTTCTTCGTATTCCTCCTTGAGGTCTTCGATGATGAGATGCTCCATGGGGAACAACTCGCCATCGAGCTCAAATTGTTTGCAGCGTGCGAAGACTTCCTCAGGGGCTCCTTTGGTAATAATCCTATCCAGTCCTTCGGGAGTCCGGACCACTACCGACATCAACTTACGCTGGAAATCGAACGGAATTTCATCTACCTTCGTGTAATCCGGTATGGCAGCGTGGGCATGCGTTTCCGTATGTGCAAGAATTGCCCGGTCCAGAACACTCTTTAAACCAGTCTGGAAATGGCTGTTCATGTAGGCTAGTGCCAATACACCTTCATCGTCTTTCAGAACGACATCACAATGCTTCTCCAGGATGATGTGATCCATTGTCAGGGTGCCGGTCTTGTCGGTGCAGAGCACATCCATCGCTCCCAGGTTCTGAATAGCGTTGATTCGTTTCACGATGACTTTCTTCTTACTCATCGCGATAGCACCCTTGGACAGGCACACTGTCACAATCATGGGCAACATCTCAGGCGTCAGCCCCACTGCGACAGCGATCGCAAAGAAAAAGGCTTCTGTCCACGCACCTTTTGTTAATCCATTGATCAGGAACACCGCCGGAACCATGACCAGGAGGAAGCGAAGCATCAGCCAGGTGAAGCTGGCGATGCCCTTGTCGAATGCAGTCTGGTTTGCCTGTTCCGTAAGAGTCTCAGCCATGCCACCCAGATAAGTATTACTGCCGGTAGCAACTATCACAGCCGTGGCTGAGCCACTTTCCACACTGGTCCCCAGGAAGGCGATGCTGGTAAGCTCAATGAGAGTTGTGATGGCGGGGTGTTTCTCGACATCAAACTTTTCGACGGGAAAGCTCTCGCCGGTCAGCGAGCCTTGTATCACGAACAAATCCTTGGCTGAGACGATGCGCACGTCGCCGGGAATCATGTCTCCCGCTGCCAGCTTGACCACATCTCCCGGAACGAGCTGTGCAATAGCCACTTCCTGCGCTGTCCCGTCGCGCATCACGGTGGCGTTGACCGAAATCATGGCCTTCAGCTTGGCCGCAGCACTATCGGCCCTGGCTTCCTGGTACAGTTTGAGACCTACCCCCAGGGCGATCATCAGCGACATGACGATGCCGGCTCGGAAGTCGCCTGTCACAAAGGAAATGATGGCCAGCACTGCCAGCAGGATCACCAGGGGATTCATCACGGCATGCCAGAGCAACTTGCCGATGCCGGGCCGCTGATCCTTGGCCAGCACATTCGGGCCGAACCTGGCAATTCGTTCAGCAACTTCAGCAGCGCTCAGCCCCTCAGGGCGGGTATCTAATCGGGTATAGACCTCAGCAGTGTTCAGTGCAGCAGCTTCGACTACATTTTGCGAGACAGCAATCTGTGGCTTCTCACGCTGTATACCAGCGAAGACATGTTTGGGGATAACCTGCGGTTGTTCGCGCTGCTTCATCAGTGGTTATCCCGATCAATTATACTTCCCATTAAATAACAGAAATCGGAATGCTTGTCACTCAGCGATTAGCTGGAAGCAATCAATTGTGGCATGTGATCCGCCACCAGGTTGAGGTTGATGCCATGTTCCAGCCAGGCTTTCAGGCCAGCGAGAACAAACGTGAAGCCACCTTTATTATCGAGTGCCTGGGCGATGCGTTGTTCCAGGGTACCTTGATGGCCTGTAGTGGTAATAGTAACAAGTGTGGTGTCGCCATCGTACGGAGCAAAGGTCCATTGTACAGGAACCGGTGGATTGTCCCATTCGATCAGGATGCGTTCATTGGGCTCTAGAGCTTTCACCACAAGTTCGGTCGAAACGCCATACATGTCCCAGAACCACACTACTGTCTTGCCTACTTCCAAGGGGCCACTGCTTCGGGTGAACCAGAACTGCGTGGTGATGGCAGGATCGATGAATGCCTGATAGACTTCCGAAACGGGCCGTCGAATCAACATTTGTGCTTGAACGATGATGGGTTCCATTTTGGCATTATGGTCATAACGGATAACGATGCAAGCGTTCGGGTGCCATACCTTGCGTGGACACACGCTAGCTAGGCCGAGATTCTCGAAGTTCCAACATAGTCAGGTCGAGTACGATCAGACTATGGCACCCGGGCAGAAGTTCTCACGCCGAAGACGTTCCACTACTTCGCAGAATCTGGCTACGTCGAAGGCCTAAATCTCCTGATGTCCACTTGCCAACTTTAGTGAACACTTTGTTGAATGATAACAACATTCTGTACACTACGGGAGCGATGCCATGAACAAGCCCAACCCCATCGCCAGCAGCCACCGTCCGCGCTGGTTTATCGAACATCATTTGCCTGAAAACGAATTGGTCTTGCTCGATGGCCAATCAGGGGTCGGCAAATCGCTCTATCTCGCAAGCCTCACCAGTCTCCTTACCAAGGGCCAGCATCAGTTGAATGAGCCGCTGAAGGTGCTTTACCTCACCACGCCGACCCAGGGTGAACTATTCCAGCAACATCATGAGCCTCAGCAAGCTGATGAAGCTCACCTGCTGGAATTCTCTTTCTACGATATCGCTCCTAACGCCAGGCTGCTGATGGACTACTGCGGTGCCATCCTGAGAATGCTCAAAGAAGAGAACCCACGGGTGCTGATCCTGGATTCCATCGAAGAAGAGTTAGCTAACATCAAAAACGAGGAAGACAAGCCTCCGACGAATCAGGAATGGTCAGAGTTCTGGTACAAACTCCAAGGCATGGCCAAGTTTCATTGCTGCACCATCATCGTTCCCCGGCAGCATGGCATGCATCAATCACGCAGCTATGGTGGCTTCACCAGGACCGGCTCCACTATCGCCCGCTGCATCCTGACGATGCATTATCATCCGGTCAACCCGCGTAAACGAGTCATCACCACAGCCAAGAACCAGCGAGGTCTTGCTGGTGGGCAACTCCACATGTTCATCGAGCAAGATGGCGTTGCCAGACTGCAACACGTGCACGCCCATGAGCATGTCAAACCCTCGACCCGCCCCGCCACATGGCAGATGGATACCGAGATCAGCGGTGAGGACAACGAAGTGATCGAGTTCGTTCAGGAAAAGATGGCAGGCAAGCCTATTGCCAAGAATGAACTGAGTAAACGAGTTTGCGAGAAGTTTACCGTCAGAGCCTATCGGAGGGTAATGAGCAAGATGAAGCTCCCCACCAGTCGGGATGAGGTAACCCAGGAATGGTACTGGCACCCCACCAGGATGATGGAAATACCCCGCGCGCACCGCGGCGCGCAAGTACCACAGGAGAGGGAACAGATGAAGCAAGCAGGATAAAAAGTCTCGTCCCCGGTCTCCGACCGGGGACGCACTGCAACACTGGCTCCGCCGGGATGGACGCTCATCACCGCCACCCGGCGGAGCCGGGCTTCCACTCCGTCCCCGGACAGAGTCCGGGGACGAGAAGATCACACTGGAATTGCACCGGGCAGCGAGGTACCATGTGATATTGGAACCTTTGTGGAGAAAGTCTTGAAATCACGTGCCTCTCTCGCGCTTGCACTGCTCACCAGTGGTCTGATTGGATTGAGTTCGCTGGCCAGCCCCCCTGCTCTGCTGGCGGAAAAACCCGTGGTTCGCCACATCGATGCCGGGGCTGCCCGCATGGCTGCGACTGTTACCATCTATCGAGATAAGTTCGGCGTGGCCCATGTGTATGGCCCGACCGATGAATCGTGTATCTTCGGCTTCATGTATGCCCAAGCCGAGGATTATCTCTGGCAGGTGGAAGATAATTATCTGCGGGCCATTGGTCGTGCAAGCGAAGTGTATGGTGAGAAATCGCTACCTGATGATTTGCTCAACCGGGCACTGGGCGTGGTAGCAGTGTCGAAGAAGGAGTATGAAACTGCTTCTCCACGAATGAAAGCATTCGCACAAGCTGCAGCGGATGGCCTGAACTATTACCTGGCAACCCATCCAG
>CAYPJB010000241.1:0-1647 GCA_964410845.1 uncultured Bacteroidales bacterium
CAGGCCCCGCTCCATGCCCAACCCGCGAAACGATTTGCCCGAACTGCGGTTGGCTTTGTCAAAGGATGACTTGAAGACCAGTGGTATCCCCAGATCAGAGCTCATCTGTGCCAGTTTCTCTGCGATGGGCAGCAGAAACTCGCGAGATTCGATCACACATGGACCAGCGATCCAAAGTAGAGGCTTTCCCCCACCGACAGGTCGCGTGCCATCAATCATGAAGTTGGTTACAGGCATGGGGATGTTATAGGAACATTAACGGTGACAGGCAGTGGACTCTCACTGTCGCTGTCATCACGACGGAGCGCGATGACTACTAACCAGCTTGGCGCTTCGTGTGTGCGGGTGGTTGCCTGGTGATGCTGAGTTCCTGGGTGTTGGTGACCATACTCTCCTTTTGGCTCTCTTCCAGGTTGGGCGCGGCTTGTGTGTGAGGTTGCTGGTTGAGGATAGTCTCCTCCATGATCTTCTTTCTGAGCCAGATCTGGTACTCGACTTTCTCAGCAAGCTTCGCTTCGTGCTGGGTCTGTACTTCCTGATATTTCCTGTCAGCCTCCAGGCTGGTGATGTAGTGGTAGGTGCCTTCGATGCGGATGTTGTCGAGCTTCATCCGGCTGAGAGCATCGCGAACATCATGTTGCGAGAAGCCTTGGCTATAGAGGAAGGATTTGAGTTCTTTCGAATTGGTCATCTTCTGGTCGTTCATGAGATGGCGGATGAAGTCGATGAGTTCATCCAGTTGAAACTGAATGGCTGGGTCGCCTTTCCAGGTGGCGGGGGAACGGGACGGTTTGACGTGTTGATGGGGTTCCATGTCAAAGCACATGTAACGGCCGTTGGGCAGGTAACGATGTTGCCATTGGGTACCCATCGGGCCACGGATGTTCTTGGCAAGGGTGAGGATGCGGCGTTCCGCAACCGTGGGATGCCAGTGCAGCGTGAGAATGAATTCACTGATGGCGGTGCCTGCCCGGCCGAGGGTGCTGTAATGACGTTCATGCATGCCTGAAGTACGAGGCACGAGGATGGTACAGGCATTCTCGCGGGCGAAGCCACGAAGCATGACAAAGAGGTAGCGTGCATCAGCATCAGTCATCTTCTTTACCCGGGCCATGAGCTCTTCGATCGAATCGATGACGACGAGCAAAGGCTGATGTTCCCTGATCTGGCCTTCAATCAGTTTCACGAACTCATCGATCAAGCTGGCATCGGCAGGTAGTTGCTGGAGTGAATCAAGGTTGACTTCACGAATGTTCTGGCGGTTGGCGTCGTTGATGCCGAGGTGGAAATCGCGGGAAACGGCTTGATTACCACTGGAGACGTACAGTACCGCAGGTGAGTGATCATCCAGGTATTGCTTGCTGACGTAACTGGCGTAATGGCCTGCCGTGGAGGACTTTCCTGCTCCGGTGAGGCCATCGAGGAGGACCAGTTCGCCGATCGGAAGATGCCCCTTGATGATCCAATGGCGAGTTAACGATGCTTCCCACGGTGGTAATTCGAGCAGCTGAGACATGGTACGCCTCCCTAGTGATATAGCGTACATTATCATGGTGGCAGTGTTTGATACTACTGTACAGTGACGAGGTTTGAGGAAAAATGGGGCTTATGGTGTCTCACGGCGCCTCATGGTGTCTCATGGGGTGT
>CAYPJB010000241.1:1747-7174 GCA_964410845.1 uncultured Bacteroidales bacterium
AGGAAAAATGGGGCTTATGGTGTCTCACGGCGCCTCATGGTGTCTCATGGGGTGTACAAGGGATGTATCCTGGAAGCTGAGCTCCTGGCAATGGCAGCCCGTAGCGCGAGCTAGGGCAGATATGCAATCGCAATAATTTCTTCATCCATACCCATTTTCTACTGTCGCAAGGTCTCCCCTGGCTGGCGCCACGGGCTGTCAACGCAGTAGACTCTGTGGAAACGACAACGCCCGTCTGACGACGGGCGTTGTGGAATCGAGTTGGACGGAACAACTACTCTTTGGGAGTGTTGGCTTCCACGGAGGGCAGGGCGGGTTCAGCTTCGCCGGAGGCGCTGCCTTCGATACTGGCGACGCTGGCACTGGACTTGGTTTCCAGCGGAACGTCTTCGTACTCGGCGGAAGAGAGGACGAATTCAAGTGTCTTGCGTTCAAGCACCTGGGTCATCAGAGCTTCCATCATGTTTTCACGTTCAATGCGGGCGCGAACCTTACGAGGTGATTCGTCGCTGGCTTCAGCCATCGTTTCGATTTCCTGAGTGATATCGTCGTCTTCGACGTCAATATTCTCCACTTCGGAAATCTTCTGGAGGACGAAGTATTCCTTCAGGCCGCGTGAAGTCGTTGCCATCGCATCCTGCTGCAGGAGTGCGAGCTGATTGCGAATTTCCTGATCAGAGAAGCCTGCACCACGCATTTCGATCACGCGGCGATTGAGTGTCTTCGAAGCCTGGCGGCGGAGAAGATCCTGTGGCAGATCCCAGGTGGCGGAACCGGCAAGAATCTCCAGCACCTGGCTACGGGCCGACTGGCGCTGTTCATATTGAAGCTGGCGTTCGAGGGCTTCCTTGATCTTTTCCTTGAGCCCTGCTTCGTCTTCCACGCCGAGTTCGTTGTAGAAGGCTTCGCTGAGCTCAGGCATCACTACCTTGTTCACAGCCTTGATGGTGAAAGTACCAGTGACCTTCTTGCCACGCAGGTTTTCATCACTGAGAGCATTCGACAGGCTGATTTCAGCGGTTCGAACGTCGCCTGGCTTGGCGCCCACGATGTTCTTTCCGAAGTCTTCAGCGATGCCATCCTTGAAGGCGAGCTGAGGATCAACCCGAAGCTGGAGGTCATCGAAGGTGCTGAGCTGGGTATCCCCATCTTTGACGATGACATCAGCGACGACGATGTCTTCCATGGCAGCGGGGCCATCTTTTTCTTCGGTGCTGGCGAAGCGCTTGAGGAACTTGTCCTGTGCGTCCTTGATGTCTGCGTCGCTGAAAGTTTTGGTGGGACGCTTGATCTTCAGGCCCTTGTAGTTGGGCAGTTCGAATTCGGGAGCAACTTCGACATCGAATTCATAGGTGAGCGCGCCGTCCTTGGGCATGTCCACCTTGAATGGGTCGATCTGTGGCTGGGAAATCGGGTTGAGCTTGTAGTCGTCAGCCAGCTGTTCCAGGCTCTGGAGGAGGAGTTCACCCTTGAGTTGATCGGTGACATCCTTGTAGAACTGCTTTTCGATGAGCTTGCGAGGTGCCTTGCCGGGACGGAAGCCGGGGGTCTGCACTTCGGGCATCATTTCCTTGAACTTGGACTGAACCCGTTCGCTGATATCGTTGGCAGCGACCACGACCTTGACGTGCTTCAGGCAGGGACCGGAATCCTGGATGGTAACTTCCTGCGTGAGGGGCTTGGGCTTCTCTGGTTCGGTGGTGGTTGCGGGATTATCCAGCACTTCGCTCGCCATGGAGGCAACTCCGACAAAAACGCCGCGTGTAGCGCGGCATAGGGCAATACCAATGTTGTTCTAACGGACTATCAGTGTAGGGAAATCGTCGAAAATGGCAGGGGGATAGGTGCAAAGCTGGGATGGAGACTTTCTAATTCATCTATCCGGTGGTAGGCTTGGTGTCCGAGGATCTTGTTGCGACCGTCGTGTGGCTCGCCTAACGAGTGAGTTCGACCTTGCTCGCAAACTGGCGTCGAGCTGGTTTAAGGGATCCATCTATGCACTCATGATCTTCAAGTCGTTATTGCCAGTCTTCTGTGCGCAAGTTGGGCACTCGATTGAATTCAGACGTGTTGTGCGTTACCAAAGTCAGTTGATTTGAAAGAGCTATTGAAGCGATGATAAGATCGTTTGGCCCGATAGGATTTCCTGCTGTGGCCAGGGAAGCCCTTATGTGCCCATACGATTCTGCTGACTTGTCATCGAATGGTATGGAAAGGAACTGTTGTCTTAGTTTTACGAGTTTGAGGAGGTTATCATTTCGATGTTCAGGCTTGGATCGTTCGACCCCGTACAGCAGTTCACCCACGACTATCGAACAAATGCAAATGTTATCTGAGTTCTCTTTTTCGATCCTGGCAACAATGTTAGGCTGATTGGCTCGTAGCCAACCAATACATGTATTTGTATCGAGGAGATAAGTCACGAAAGTGGTTCTCGCTCTTCGAAATGGCCTTGATCAGGACGGACGAGATCACCTTTCCAGGAACCAGCCATGGACCTGACCCAATCCTTCCATTCCTGTCCTTTCAGTTTCGGTGCTGAAGACAATTCATCGATAGTAACGTAAACCTCGCGATCTTCTAGTCCTTTTAGAAGGTCGAGATGCAACACACCTTCCCGACTGATTTTCGTTTTCACAACGATACGATTCATGAAATTCTCCACTATCGCGATGATGACATCGTATCGATATTTTACACTGGCTACGCTGCCATCTCCAGCGAGGTGTTTGGCCCTTCAGCGACGCCGTTGATGCCTCTCTTCGATTCACGCACAAAATTGAGGAATTCCTGTACTACATCAATATGCCCCAGTTCTGCCTCGGCTTCAGCCATGGCATTGGGTGTGGAGAGGTGTTGCAGGTACATGATGTGGTAGACACGTCGGATGGCGTTGATCTGGGCGGAACTGAGGCCGGCCCGGCGCATGCCGATGATGTTCACGCCGACCACGTGGTTGATGTTCTGCTGAATGATGAAAGGCGGGATATCTTTAGTAGTTCCCGAGGTTCCCGAGAGGAACGACAGGCGGCCCATGCGGCAGAACTGGTGAACAGCTGCATTGCCTGAAATAAAGACGCTATCAGCGAATTCGACGTGACCACCGAGCAGTGAGTTATTGGCGAGGATGCATTTGTTGCCGATCTTGCAATCGTGGGCAACGTGGGCACCAGCCATGAAGAAGTTACCTGAACCGATCTTCGTGGACCAGGAACCGGTGGTACCTCGGTGGATGGTGACGTTCTCGCGGAAGATGTTGTTATCGCCGATCTCGACGCTGGTCGGCTCGTTCTTGTACATGAAATGCTGAGGCTTTTCGCCAATGATGGCGTTGCTGAAGACCTCGTTGCCTTCACCCATGGTGACCGGGCCAATGAGGTGCGAACGGGCGTGCAGGATGCAGCCAGCACCAACACGGACTCGACCTTCGATGAGCGCATACGGGCCAACAACGACATCTTCCGCCAGTACCGCCTCAGGAGAAACCAGTGCTGTGGGGTGAATGTGGGCACCCGGATGCTGGTTTGTCGTGGAGTTAGACATGGTGGAAGCCCTCCCTGGCCCGTGCGTTTGCTGGAACTATCAGCAATGAATGTGATAATCGGACAAGATATAACGCACGATGCAATGGAAAGCTAGGTCAATTCTTGCAAAATCAACACTAGCAGTGGCCTGTCGCTCTTACAAGCGAGCGTAATCTCCACTATTTTCTGAATGCTTCACTGAGACCACAATGCCATCCGGGTTACCTTTTACAGGTTTGTCTGCGGAAGCAATCCGTCAGAGTCGCACTGCACATGGGAGCAATGTTCTCACTCCGGCTACTCGTGAGCCCTGGTGGAAGCTTTATCTTGAAAAATTCAATGATCCTGTCATTCGCATCCTGATCATTGCTGCAGTCATTGCCACGCTGGCTGGTGCGTACCATGGCGACTACATCGAAGGCATCGGCATCCTGCTGGCCATCATCCTTTCCACGTTCCTGGGATTCTGGAATGAGTACCGGGCCAACCGTGAATTCGAGTTACTGAATAAGGTTGACGATGATGTGCCTTACAAGGCCATTCGTGATGGGGTTGTGGTAACGGTACCCAAGCGGGATATCGTTGTTGGAGATGTGCTGCTGGTAGAGTTGGGCGAAGAGGTGCCAGCCGACGGTACTTTGCTGGAAGCAGTCAATCTGCAGATTGATGAATCGCGATTGACTGGCGAATCGGTGCCGGTAACCAAGAAAGTGCTCAAGCAAAGTTCGTCAACTGAGCATCATGAAGAGGTGGCATACGCAGTCAATCACTTGTTGCGCGGCACTTTCGTGGCTGATGGACGCGGCATCCTGCAAGTGACTGCGGTGGGCGATCAAACGGATATTGGCAAAACCGCCCGGGCAGCCAGCGAAGAGAATACCGAGTTAACTCCACTCAATAAGCAGTTGCACAAGCTCAGCCAGTTGATTGGTGTCATCGGTCTGGGCTTTGCCGTTTTCACTTTCTTTGGCTTGCTGTTGGAAGCATGGCTCGACGAGCGGATTATCCTGCCTGGTGAGCAATGGGCATTTGTCTGGTTGCTGATTGCCAGCGTGTTTATTGCCCTCATCCGTGTCTGGCTGCCAATGGTTTACAACGGCTTTGAGCTGCTGAAATGGAAGGTGCCTGCGCCGAATTGGTTGATGAATGAATCCCTGGCTAACTGGATCGGGGCTCTCTTTGCAGGGGCACTGATCTTCTGGCTTGGCATCTTTGCGTTTACCAGTCTTGGGTGGATGACTTACTCGCCCAGTACCTGGCTCAGTGGCACCGCTGCGGAAAAGCTGCTGAAGTATTTCATGGTTTCGGTGACAATCATAGTGGTGGCTGTGCCCGAAGGCCTGGCCATGAGTGTGACCCTGGCACTTGCCTATTCCATGCGCAGGATGACAGCCAGCAACAACCTCGTCAGGCAGATGCATGCGTGCGAGACTATCGGGGCAGCTACGGTCATCTGCACCGACAAGACCGGCACGCTGACCATGAACCAGATGCGTGCCCATGGGGTACATGTGCCGGCACTTGTCGATGGAGAGACATCGTCATTGCTGGCTCAATGGAAAGAGCAACCTGTGGGCCAATTGCTCATGGAAGCATTGAGCGTCAACAGCACCGCCCACTTGAGTAAGGAGCAGGGCGAGGTCGTAGCAGTGGGGAATCCTACGGAATCGGCTACGCTGCTCTGGCTGCATGATAACGGAGTGGATTACACCAGTTGGCGGCTTCGCTTCAGAACTATTCACCAATGGACCTTTTCCACCGAACGGAAGTTCATGGGAACGGTAGGTCAAGCCCATGGAATGCCGGGCGGGATTCTACATGTCAAAGGGGCGCCGGAGATCATCCTTCACCGGTGCCAGTCACAGTTGCTCCGTGAAGGTACACAACCACTCAGTGAAGTCGC
>CAYPJB010000242.1:0-7167 GCA_964410845.1 uncultured Bacteroidales bacterium
TATGACTTACCTGCGCGCTGAGCTTGCAAGTCGGCATGGTTTTAAAGAATTCTTCAAACCCTTTCTTGATGGCATCCCGACCGACAATTCGCGAACCAGTCTCGCTGTTCACAGAGACAGCCTTTTCACCCCAGTATTCGGCTAGACCTGCAGCATCATGCTTGTTGAACGCATCGGTATAGACCTGCAGAATTTCTTTGACGAGCGCTTCTTCAGCAGACACTGCAGGTTTGGCAGCAGCGGCAGGTGAGCCTTCCTGTGGGGCCATTGCCCAGACCGAACAACAACACAAACAGGCTGCTGGCAACAATACTTTCAGCATGATAAAACTCCGGGGTGACTATCGTGGTGATACAGACTAATTAAGTTATCTTATTCGTTTTCACACCATTTTGGCTTCGCTGATTGTGATTAGCGCGAGAAAAATAACAACCCTCAGCGCGATGCTGAGGGTCGTAGTCTTCGTAGTAACTGATCACCAGTTATCGCATCAGGTCACGACGAAAAGCTCGTATCTTGGTTTGCAACACGATGGGAAGCTTGGAACGCAGCAGATTGACTCCATCGAACCATTCTGCAGGTTCTACGAACAGCAAATGAGCTTCCACAAACAGTGCCTCTTTGACGGTGACAACGGGAGTAAATTTGAAATAGTATGCTACCGCTTCATAGGGATGACTTGTTGATGCTGGTTGTAGTTTGCCTTCGGCGTCGCGCTGTAGAGTTCGCCAACGATTCTGATAGCGAGCATCCTGCGTGAATCGTGGATCAATCTGGCCAGCAAGAATCAGAGACTGGTTACTGCTCGTCCACATTGTCTGCATGGTTCCTTCCAGCAGCACTTTGTCCATGAGAGGCAACGATACATGAGCCTGACCTTCATTACCTGTTGTGTTCGCGGTGAGCGGAGTGATGTTGGCATCAGTGCGGCCACTGTTCAGCAGTCGGTCGAGCACATCGGTCTTGGCCAGTTTCTCCAACGTGCCGGGCGTAATGAAAGCGAGATCGATACGCCGGCCAGGCTGACGAGTATCACTGGTGGTGATGTCGTGAAACTTCACCGCAAATGGGGCGACAGGAGAGGGCCGAAGCATCTCATCCACTTCCTGATGGCGACCGGGAAGCTTTTCAATCACTTGCCGTTGTTCTTGTGCAGTCAGGCCATCTGCCATGTAAGGCTGCGGCAAAGGGACCGACTGCTGGCCAATCGCCAGACCCGTTTGTGTCAGTCTCTGATAGAGTTGGTTCCCCGTGTGATCCGCTGCTGGCACAGTGAAAGCAGCGGGTATCATGATCAGCAAGACGATCCATCGTCGCATGGCAAGGTTCCTTTCGTATAAGGAAGCTTACCATGAAGGAGCGTGGCTCGAAAAGGCGAGGTTAGCCAAGTCGTAATACGCCAAGCCCATCACGTCGGTCATCACAGGATAAACTTGCTCAAATCCTCTTTCTTGAAGAGGTGGCCCAACTGCTTGCGGACATAAGCCTTGTCAATGGAGAATTTCTTAGGCTTCCAGTCCGGGCCAGCAAAGCTGATCTCTTCTACCAGACGTTCAATAATGGTGTGCAGCCGACGGGCGCCGATGTTCTGGGTGGCCCGGTTGGCTTCGTAAGCCAGTTCCGCCATCTCGGTGAGGGCATCCTCGGTAAAGCTCACCTTGATGCCTTCCGTCGCAAGCAGTTCGCTGTATTGTTTGGTCAGGGCATGCTGCGGTTCAGTAAGGATGCGCAGGAAGTCAGCCTTGTTCAGGTCTTCGAGTTCCACCCGAATGGGGAAGCGGCCCTGCAATTCGGGCATGAGGTCGCTGGGCTTGCTCACATGAAATGCACCAGCTGCAATGAACAGAATGTGATCGGTACTGACCGGCCCGTAGCGGGTACTGACGGTGGTGCCTTCCACAATGGGAAGCAGATCTCGCTGGACACCCTGGCGGGAAACATCCGGGCCACTACCCGATGAAGGCCCACATACTTTGTCGATCTCATCAATAAAGAGGATGCCCTGATTTTCGACGAGCTTGATACCCTTCTCGATGACAACCTGCTTATCGATCAGCCCTTCCGATTCCTGTTCCGTCATCACCTTGCGGGCTTCCTTCACCGGCATCTTGCGGGTAGCGGTGCTCTTGGGCATCATCTTTTCGATGACGGATTGCAGGTCTGTCTCCATCTGCCCCATGCCCAGCATCGTTACCTGAGGCTGCTTCTGTTCGATCTGCACTTCGACTTCCTGTTCTTCCAGGTCGCCAGCCAGCAGCTTGGTCTTGATTTTCTCTCGTGTGCGGGCATTGCGTTCAGCCTGCTCTGCGGTGATGTCTTCACTCCAACCTGTAGAGGGAACCAGCAGATCGAGCAGGCGATCATTCACTTTCTCGACAGCCTTGGCTTCCACCTGCTTGCGCTGTTCCGAACGCACCATGCCGATAGCGACCTCCGTGAGGTCACGCACCATGCTATCGACGTCGCGGCCATGGTAGCCCACTTCGGTGTACTTGGTAGCTTCCACCTTGACGAAAGGTGCCCCGGTGAGCTGCGCCAGTCGGCGGGCGATCTCGGTCTTGCCCACGCCCGTAGGCCCAATCATCAGGATGTTCTTCGGGGTGATGTCAGCTTGCAGCTTCTCTTCGAGCTGCTGTCGCCGCCAGCGGTTACGGAGAGCGATGGCCACCGCCTTCTTGGCGGAAGCCTGGCCAACGATGTGTAGATCAAGGGCGGCGACGATTTGTTTGGGGGTAAGGGGCTTCATAGCGGCTACGTGTCTTTCGTGATGATGTATTTGCATTTTGCCAAGTTGATGAGATGTGATCAAGCGATGGGGAGGCACGCACAGCGTGCCCTACACAACTTCCTCGACAATGATATTGCGATTCGTGTAGATACAAAGCTCGCCTGCAATATCGAGAGCAGCCTTGACTATCTCTTTGGCGCTAAGTGTGGAGTGGGAAACCAGCGCACGGGCGGCAGCAAGGGCATAGGAACCGCCCGAACCAATACCCACGATGCCATCGTTTGGCTGAATGACATCGCCAGTGCCACTGACAAGCAGCAGGTTTTCCTTGTCGGCAGCGATCATCATGGCTTCGAGCCGTCGCATGGAACGGTCGGTACGCCAGTCCTTGGCTAGCTCCACGGCAGCCCGGGGCACGCTGCCACTATGATCCTTGAGCTTGGATTCGAACCGTTCGAGAAGGGCGAAAGCATCTGCTGCACCACCTGCGAAACCGACTAGCACGCGGCCACCGTCGAGCTTGCGGATTTTCTGGGCATCCTGCTTCATGACGACATTGCCGAGCGTGACCTGGCCATCGCCGCCGATAGCTGTCTTGCCCTGGTGTTTGACGGCAAGGATGGTAGTGGCATGAATTTGCATTAGAGGCCTTGTTTTATCGATGATGTCTTAACTCATTTATACACAGAACCACCATGTCAGATAGAGAAAACGACCAATGGCGAGCTTATTCGCATTGGGGTAAATCTTTTCCCACAGAAAACGAATGACAGAACGAACTGTGCAGCGGTAGCTGCGTACAATAAGGCGTGGTTCCCCTTTCCCACTTGAGGAGACGCCATGTTTCTCACTTTACGAAAATCCGCCATGCCGATGGCGTTGCTGCTGGGACTGGCGCTTGCCAGTTCGGCAGCTTACGCCACCGATCCTGGCGTGGTCGATACTGCCAAGATGTTCTCGTCCGATGCCCTCCAGAAGGCCAACGAGACCTTGAAGGAAATACAGCAGAAGACGAAGCAGACCATCGTCGTCGAAACCTATCAGGGCATCCCCGCTGACAAGCGAGCAGCTTTCCGGGCGGATCGTGCGAAATTCTATGCCCAGTGGGCACAGGCGCGTAACGATGCTCTCAAGATCACCGGCACCGTCTATCTGGTGGTACAGGAAACAAAAGAAGATGTCGGTGCCAATGGCAAACCGCTATTGCGAATCGAGTATGCCACTGATGCTGCAACCATGAAGCTCCTTCCCAAGGAAGATGCTGAGAAGCTGAAGCAGGTTCTCGGCAAGGCCATCGTCGCTGGCAATGCCAACCAGGGTCTTCAGGACATGGTAGCTGCAGCGAAGACCAGCATGATGACCCACTTCAAGGAGGCCAGCCCCCTTGCAGCAGCTGCCCAGAAGGGTGTGCTGGAACAAGGCAAGGAATTCGCCAACAAGGCAATCAAGGAAACGAAAGAGGGTAACATGTCTACTGGCACCATCATCCTGTACATCATCGGAGGCCTGCTGGCCTTCTGGATTCTGATCGGTCTGGTACGTGCCTTCACTCGGCCCCGCGTACAGCCCGGCGCATACGGTGCACCTCCCCCTCCTCCAGGCATGCCCCAGCAGGGTTACAACATGGGTCGTGGCGGGATGGCTCCTCCCCCTCCAGGCTACGGCCAACCCTATGGCGGACAGCCCATGGGTTACCCGCCCCAGCAACAGGCCGGCGGCATGGGCTTCATGGGCAGCCTGATGACTGGTATGCTCGGCGCAGCTGCCGGTAACTTCATGTATGATCGCTTCTTCCGAGGCGGCAGTCATGGAGGTGATTACGGTGGCACTAGTGCCAGCACCGGTGGTGGAATGTTCGGTGGTGGCAGCTCCAGTGCTCAGCCTGAAGCTGGTTACACCGGTGGCGGCGACTTCGACACCTCCGGCAACACCGGCGGTGGTGGTGACTACGACGCTGGCGTGGCTGGTGGTGATACCAACTTCGGTGGCTCCGGCGGCGGCACCGACTACGCTGCCAACTCCGGTGGCGGAGATTTCGGAGGTGGTGGAGACTTCGGTGGCGACACCGGCGGAGGTGACTTCGGCGGTGGTGGTGGAGACTTCGGTGGCGATGGCGGTGACTTTGGTGGCGGTGGAGACTTCGGCGGAGACTAATCGAGCCGAGGGACGTCAGGCCCCGGAGCATGTGAAGAACTTAGATCTACCCACCCACAAGCTTGCTTGTGGGTGTTTATTTTCGTGGTAAACTTCAGCCCATTCGGGAAGCCAGTATTACTTAAAAACTCTTCCCTTTCGCCCGGGTTGCAACTCTCTTCTTGACTGCATTTGACGCAGCATTACGCTGCAAGGCACTGTAGCATTTTTGTATGTCGTCGCAACTGGCTCTGCCTTCCTGGTAGCCTGTCACCCCTTGCGCGGAGAGAATCTGTCGATCCTTGAACAGGATTTGCAGTTCATGATCGAGTTCAGCCAGGTTATCCAGGGACTCTGCATCCTTCTTGAAACTCTCCTCCAGCTTCTTCCGTTCGGGAGTGCCCATGACCCACGTGGCACGATGAATAAACTCCTTCAATCTAGGCACTACATAGCGGGCACGACTCTTGGCCTTGTTCCACTGTGCCACATCAGCATTCAAAGCGTTGAGCTTTTCATCGGCTGACAGCGACTTATTCGACGAGCTTTCAAGTTCCGAACGCAGGCTTTCCATTCTCTGTCGTAACGTGTCAATAGTTACTTCTATACCCAGAATGGTGTTCCAGCGCGTAACCAGTTCTTGCCATTTCGCCTGGGTTTGCTTCGGCTCGTCCGGTTCAGTGGGAACAGCCTCTTGTATCAGCGACTTCATGTTGACATGCAGGTGGAGTTGCGTCACGTCAGGCGGAAGCGGAGGCAGAGGCTGCTGGAGTTCTGCATGATAACCAGCAATCTCGGAATGAGTGTCGTCTTCGTATCTCCAGGATTCTACGTCTGTAACAGCCAGGCCGACTGCTTTCAGGAGATTCTCGATGGTCAACAGCGGACTGATCGAAGGATGCGCAAAACTTTTCTGCGGAAGACGGAACGTCAGGCCGAAAGGAGCATTTTCAGGCTTGAACCATACCTCAGCGAAGCTCTCGCCGCGGTACGATAACGTTGCCCATTGCGTGGAACGAGGCTTTTCCGAAATGTTCAAACCACAATCCTTGGTGTGAGTGGACTTAACTTAGACAATGATCACACATTTTGATTTGTGTGCCACTACTAAATATTTCGCCGCTACCCTGTGATGCGATGCAGTAACGGGCGAATATGGTTCACTGACTATTCAGGCTTCTCGCAATTGCCCCTTAACAGAGTTTCCTGTCGCCCTTTAGGCGACCGACCCGCTGGGGCTTCCACTACTACCCAGAGTAGCCGTGCGTACACGGCAACCCAGAGCTGTTTTGCGTATGCCCTTCGGGCAAAAATCGAATTTATACGCATGCCCGCCTACTACCCCCGTTTCCTGCATCCAAAAATCCCTTTGCGCACTATACTATCTACGTCGAGGGGCGCTGCGATCTGACACCGTCATGCAGACGGCAGACCAGGCTCGACACTGATCACAACGGCGCCCGCCATCACTCACCTGATGGCGGGCGCCTTTTTCTTTTTGTGCTTCTGGTCAACGGCGTCTCCAGGGCACCTGTCACAGGAACGATGCATGAACGCTGCGTTGAAACCCCGAAATATCCTCCAGAACGACTTCCACGTCGCCGACCTCTCCCTCGCTGAGTGGGGCCGGAAGGAAATCCGCATTGCTGAGACCGAAATGCCGGGCCTCATGATGATCCGTGATGAGTACGCCAAGAGCCAGCCGCTCAAAGGCGCCCGCATCACTGGTTCGCTGCACATGACGATCCAGACCGCTGTGCTGATCCAGACGCTGGAAGCTCTCGGCGCACAGGTCCGCTGGGCATCGTGCAATATCTTCAGCACGCAGGATCACGCTGCTGCTGCCATTGCAGAAGGTGGCACCCCGGTCTTCGCCTACAAGGGTGAAAGCCTGGAAGACTACTGGAAGTTCACCCACCAGATCTTCGAGTGGCATGACAAGGGCTTCTCGAACATGATCCTCGACGACGGTGGCGATGCTACCCTGCTCCTTCACCTAGGCACCCAGGCTGAGAAGGATCTTTCGGTGCTGGCCAAGCCCCATAGCGAAGAAGAGAAAGTCCTCTTCGCCAGCATTAAGGCTAAGCTCAAGACCGACCCCACCTGGTACAGCACCCGCCTGAAGCACATCAAGGGTGTCACCGAAGAAACCACTACCGGCGTGATGCGTCTCTACCAGATGCACAGCGAAGGCAAGCTCGCTTTCCCTGCCATCAACGTGAACGATAGCGTCACCAAGTCGAAGTTCGATAACCTCTATGGCTGCCGCGAATCGCTGGTCGATGCGATCAAGCGTGCCACCGATG
>CAYPJB010000243.1:0-7153 GCA_964410845.1 uncultured Bacteroidales bacterium
CTGTAGATCTGGATGAAGCGAACGCCTTGTTCGACCATGCGGCGAGCGATGAGCAGTTGGGAACCAAAGGGCTTGGTCTTCTCATTGTCGATGCCGTAGAGTTGCCTGGTCGCGGCGGATTCCTTACTGAGGTCAACCACCTGCGGAGCTTCCATCTGCATCCGGTAGGCAAGCTCGTAACTGGCAATGCGGGCTTCGAGTTCTGAAGCTGCTTCCGCTGTCTGCCGTTGCAAGTGATGCTGATTCAAATCCTTGAGCAGATCAAGCTGGGCGCGTTGCCGGGCATCACTGACATCGGGCAAGCGTTTCGAGTAAAGCAGCGGCGATTCACTGGGACGGAAGGTGACCCCCTGGTACTTGGCAGGCAGGAAGCCATTGCCCCAGTTGGGTGGGCCAGCGACCGGGACGCTGCGGTGGTCGTACATCACCACGTAGCCAGGCAGGTTCTGGTTAGCGCTACCCAGGCCATAGGTCACCCATGCACCAGCACTCGGATGGCCGACGCGGGTGACGCCGGTATTCATCTGCATGCACGCAGGGGCGTGGTTGTTGGAATCAGCGGTGCAGCCTTTGAGGAAAGTGAGCTGATCAATCTGCTGAGCGATGTTTGGGAATAACTCGGAGACCCAGCGACCGTTCTGGCCATACTGCTTGAAGCTGAAGGGCGACTTCATCAATGGGCCCGGGTTGCCGAAGAGGACTTCGGGCGGCTTGGGCAGTCGTTCGCCATCACGCTTCTGCAGTTCGGGTTTATAGTCGAAAGTATCCATGCCACTGGGAGCGCCATACATGTAGAGCCAGATGACGCTCTTGGCTTTCGGCGGATGGTGAGGCTGCTGGGGCCTGGCATCAGCGCGGGAATGGCAGGCGAGCAGGTCCGCCAGGCCGAGCATGCCCATGCCGCAACCCGAGCGGGCGAGGAAGGAACGACGTGTGGGCAGGTGCAACATCGTTACTCCACGTAAAGGAATTCGTTGGTCATGAACAGCGTTTGACATATATCCGTCAATGCGTGCTCCGTGGTCACCGTTGGCGTACTGGTTTCGCCAGCCTTACAGAACGCATGAACGCGCTCTAGTTCCACTGTTGTCGCGTCGCGTCCCAGTATCTGACGGAACAGCAGACGTATCGCATCAGCAGTATTACCCGGTTTTGCTTCGAGCGCCGCGCGAGCGGCCAACTGTGCCTGATGGCGTATGAAGTTATCGTTGAGCAGCACCAGGGCCTGTGTCGGTGTTGTCGATTGTGCCCGGCAGCCACAACTGACCGCTGCATCCGGAGCGTCGAATAACTGCAGGAAAGGCACCGGGTTCGAACGCTTGGCATAGATGTACAAGCTGCGCCGCCACGTCTCGATGTCTTCCGGCACCTGTGCGGGCCAGACTTCACCATGCTTCAGCGCCGTCTGGAAGATGGCTTCAGCGGGGATGGCAGGTTTGATGCTGGGGCCGAACATCTCTCGATTCAGTTGTCCACTGACAGCCAGTATCGAATCACGCATAGCTTCAGCACTCAGCCGCTGGAGTCGTCGTCGTCCCCATAGTTTGTTATCGGGATCTGCCTGGACCAGTGCATCCTGTGCCTGGGCACTCACCTGGTACGTGTTGCTGGTAACGATCAGCCGATGGATGGGCTTCAGCTTCCAGCCGCCTCGGATCAACTCCTGAGCGAGCCAATCAAGCAGTTCTGGATGCGTGGGAGGAGTGCCACTGACACCGAAGTCGTTGGCTGTCTTCACCAGTCCGGTACCGAAGTGGTGCTGCCAGATTCGATTAACGATGACCCGAGCCAGAAGTTGTCCTGCACCAGATTCGGTATCGGTCATCCAGTGAGCAAGCGCGGCTCGGGGAGTCATCCCCCAGGCTTTCCACGTATCCCGCTGCCAGGTGGGCTGCCCAGCGGTGAGAGCGGTGAGGAAGGCGGGAGGCACTTCACCACGCGGGCGCTCGGCATCACCTCGATCGAGAAACGTCGCGAGCTTCACCTGACTGCCTGTATAGAGCAAACTTCGAGCCGGGGCCTGGGGCAGGAGATGTTCCATATCCTTGATGCGAACAGCCAACTGATCCCATTTAGTGGCATCTGCACCATCACTGTACTGCCGGGCTTCGTCGATGCTGACCTGGAACAGATGTTCAAACCGGCGCAGCAAACTGATCTGGTCTGCATTGTCCGATTGGTAAGGGAGCTTGAG
This sequence comes from uncultured Bacteroidales bacterium, assembly GCA_964410845.1. Classification (GTDB taxonomy): domain Bacteria; phylum Planctomycetota; class Planctomycetia; order Gemmatales; family HRBIN36; genus JAEUIE01. The sequence continues at coordinate 2,195 of CAYPJB010000243.1, forward strand.
CAAGGCCTTCTGTTGATCCGTGATTCCCGGAATGGCATCAATCTTCTTATTGCGAGCCAACTCGCGAGCCGGGGCCACCAGTTGCTCCAATTCCTGCAGCAGTTTATCGACCGGCTGACGCTGCTTGAGATAACTCGCCGCCAGGGCACCATCGAGGTACTGCTCTGACCGCTGACTGCCATTGAAGACACTGACCATACGGTAGTAGTCATGCTGGGTAATCGGGTCGTGCTTGTGATCGTGACAACGGGCGCAACCTGTGGTCATACCCAGCATGGCTACGCTGGTGGTGCTGACGATGTCATCCAGCTCATCGTACCGGTCCTTTTTGCTGGGGAAGAAGGTCTGTACCGGACCAGCAGCCAGGAATCCGGTTGCCGCTTGTGCATCGGGCAAGGTGGGAGAAATCTCATCCCCAGCGAGTTGCCAGTGAACGAACTGGTGAAAGGGCATGTCGTCGTTGAATGCCCGGATGACAAAATCGCGATAGTGATACGCGCTCGGGCGATTCCTGTCGTCTTCGTAGCCATCACTCTCGGCAAAGCGAACGACATCGAGCCAATGGCGAGCCATCTGTTCGCCGAAGTGCTTACTGCTGAGCAGTCGATCGACGCTCTTGCTATAAGGTTGTTGAGCCAGCTCTGCTTCGGGGGGTAATCCCGTCAGGGTGTAGGCAAGTCGTCGCTGCAGTTGCCGAGCGCTGGCTGGTGGAGCTGGGGAGAGCTTCCTGGCTTCCAGCGCAGCAAGGATGAAGGCATCGACAGGATTCTTAACCCACTCTTTCTCCTGCACGGTTGGGGGTGTTATCGGTTTCAGTGGCTGAAAAGCCCAATGGCTGGCGATGACCGGACCGTAGTCGGTCGTCGGCCTGGATTGCTGTCGCAGTGCGTAATCGGGTGGAAAGACGGCCCCTTGAGCCAGCCACGTGGAAAGCATCTGCACTTCGAAAGGATGCAGCCCCTGCCCTTTAGGAGGCATTCGCTCGTCGCTGCTGGCTGTCAGCCGTTTCAAGAGCGGACTGGCTTCGTGATGCCTGGGCATCAGGATCGGACCATGCTCGCCCCCTTCCAGAATACCTTTCCTGGTTGTGAGATCGAGGCCAGCCTTCGTGCTCTCACCACCGTGACACTTCCAGCAGTGCTGCTGCAAGATGCGAGTCGCAGTGGCGGAGACGGCGCGGAACGGAAAGTCTGACTGCTCTAGCTGAGCAACGGGAAGCGCTGAATGCAGGTCCACGCTGGCCAACTCATCCTGAGCAACTACATGAGCACTCAAGATGGTCAACCGAGTAACTGGATGATTGGCTCCTTCCACACGTGGCATTTCCTCCAGACGGGCAACCACATCCAAGCCCGCTTCCACATGGCCGAAGATGGTGTACTGCCCATCGAGGTGAGGGGCATCGCCAAGCATGATGGAAAACGATGTCTCGGCACTGTCGGGTTTGCCATCATCGCGGCCCATCGAGATCATGCCACGTCGATGCTTGAGCGTTTTGCTGAACTCACCAGGCAACGGATGGATGGCTTGCTTCTGTTCAGCCGTGAGAGGCACCAGGCGATCCTGTGCCACCGATGTCTGGAGTACAAACCGGGGCTCCAGCCGGCTGAAGTGCGTGTTGTCAAAGACTCCCAGCCTGGCGAGCTTCAGGAACTGCTTCACCGTGGCTGGCGCTACATCGGGGTAAAGGGCGAAGAGGATGTCACCGCCCACGGTGTGGAAGAGGAGAAACTCTTTCGCTACCCGTTCCGAGGAAGGCCTTATCTTCTTCGGCAAACTGACGGTTTGGGGAACATAGGGAGCTGGTGACGCGCTGCGCAACGTGCTCGTTGCTGTCGGTGCGTCATCGTCATCGACATAGGGCAGTAAGTCGACCGTTTTCTGTTCAGGCAGCTGCACAACCGGTTGTGCAGGCTGATCGATCAAATCATTCAGGTAAACGAAGACAGATCGTGTACCCAGCCAGACGAGTGCCAGCAGGGCCGTGCCCATCAGCCACGTCTTCCAGTGCCGGCGCAACGATGTTACAGGATGACTGGTAATAGAGGGCATGGGCGTCAGTTTCGAACGATCAATACCAGTCTAGCTCATAGTTCAGTGTCTTGCGCTGTAGAACACCTTCGAATCGGGACAGCATGACTAACTGAAAACACCGAACTCCGGACCATACTTCACCAGTCCACCTTGTGCTGGTATCCCACCGGGCACCAGTTCCATGGCCATGAAGGCTTCGTTGGCATCGTACTCGTTGTCCAGTAGCCAGTCGCTCGCCACTTTGAAGCCGAACCTGGGGTAGTAATCACGATGGCCGAGCACCACCAGGTAACCCACTCCCAGTTCCGTTGCCTTTTCGATGCCGGCACGAATCAGTTGTTCGCCGATGCCTTGGCGCTGATGTTCCGGGAGGACAGCCACCGGGGCGAGCCCCAGCCCGCCATTGTTGCCATTAATGGTCACCGGGCTGAATGCGATGTGGCCAGTGATGAGGTCTTCATCTTCTGCCACCAGCGAGATGGTCAGGTTGCCTTGTTCCCGCAAGCGTTGCACCAGCGTGGCTTCATCAGGTGAGGGGAAAGCAGCACGGTGAACGCGGGAAATAGCTTCGTGGTCAGCAGCAGTTTCAGGGCGAACGTGCATGGTGCAACTCCACGGTGAAGAATGGAAGCTATCCCAGCCACGCCATGAGTGACTGGAGCCAGGTGCGATCATCTTCAAACTCAAACGTGTGGTGAGCAGCAGGGAACTCCTGGATGCTGGCATGCGGAGCCAGCTTCAGCAGCCAGCGCCGGGTCACATCATTATGAATGATGCGATCCTGCCCACCTAACAGGAGCAGAATCGGTATGGGCTGAAGCTGCTTGAGCCGGGCAACGGCCTTGTCCAGCCAGAAGCTCTCCACCAGCAGCCGTGCCGTGGCCTGATGTAACGACAACGGATCGTGCCGCAGCAGGTTCAAGCCCCTGTCATTGGTGGTAAACAGTTCCGGATCATTCAAAGGGATAGGAAAGAGCTTTCCAGGGTTTGTCAGCTTGGCAGCAGCAATGCCGAGCCGATCACGGAGTGGAGGCTTGACCTGGGGAAAGATGCCGGGGCAGAGCAACACCAGTCGATCCATCACCGGCTTAGGCTCAGCAGCCAGCATCACGCCGAGCTTGCCTGCCCAACTGGTGGCCAGCAATGTCACAGGAATGTCAACGCCATCGGCAGCGATGAACTGGCGAACATCATCAAGGAGCCTTCGGTAGCTGGGAATATCGCCACGCTGCATCCAGTTCATCCCGGAACCACGGCGATCGAGATACGAGACGATGTAGCCTGCCTCGGCCAGTGCCCGGCACGATGCAGTGTACCAGCCACTGTGGCTCTGAATGCCATGCAGGCAAACGAGGTGCCCTTTGGGTTGCGTGTGAGGTACATAAGCCCGGAAGTGCAACGGGTAGCCATCACTCGCCTTGAACTGCATGATGCGGGTGGTGATCTCAGCCAAGGAGCACCTCCGTTCGCTGAGTCACACGATCCAGTGCTGTGCGATTAATCTGGATACCCAGACCTGGCCCCTGGAGTGCCGGGGCGTAACCACCTCGACCGAAAGTGACGTCCTGCTGTCCGAGTGCTTCCTTCACCAGCCAGCTATCGTAGGAACCTTCGAGAGCGCGAAGCCCCTTCACGCTGCAGGCAAAGTGACGACCTGCCGCAGAGAGGATGGATGTCTCCCCGACCTGGCAGCCGAGCTGACAGCCCAGGCCGTGCCGTGCAGCGAATTGGGCCAACCGCAAGGTTCGCAGGTAGCCTCCACACTTCGAGAGTCGCAGGTTGAAGAGATCACCCCAGCCTTCGCTGACACACCGCTCGGCATCGTTCATGCTGCAGAGCGATTCGTCCAGCATCACCGGCATCTGCAAAGGCTTCCTGATCTTCGCCAACGCGCCGATGTCCTCATGCAAGACAGGTTGTTCCACCCAGGCAATGCCAAAGGGGGACAGTTCCTTCCAGCGAGCGGGAACCTCATCGACCTTCCAGGCTTCGTTGGCATCGAGCCGGAGTTCGAGATGTGGCATGTAGTGGCGAATCAGCCTGAGCCGTTCCACATCGTCCTGCCCGGCAATGCCCACCTTCACCTTACACTGCTTGAAGCCGAACCAGCGCCGGGTGATTGCCTGGAATCGCAACTTCATTCCCGTGGCACTGGTGATCGCGATGCTGTACTGAATGCGTTCTTTGGGTTCGTACAACTCAGGCGCCAGGAGCGACGTGATACTGCTGAGGGGTTGCTGAAAATACTGCCCCCAGGCATCGAGCCAGGCCAGCTCCAGGGCACAACGCAGTGCATTGTTCCCCATGCAGCGCGGATCGTTCGCTGCTTCGGGAAGTTCGAAGCTGTCGATCTGCTCGATTGCGTCCTGCCAGCTTCCAGGAGATTTCTTCAAACTATCGAAGTTCGTTCGCTGCAACGTGCCGAGCGCTGACTCAATCGTCTCGCCCGTCACATACTCCCGAGGGACCCCTTCGCCATACCCGATGATGCCCTTATCGAGATGGCATTCCACCAGCACATTGTCCGTCTCGTGCCGTTCATGCGAAGCATGCTTGATTGGCTTCTTGAGCGGTATCCGGATATGCCTGACGATGAGCTTCTGCATGATGATGCAGATAGTGTAGTGAGTCGCTCGAAGGCAGTCGCTGAAAGACAATAGACCCCGTTCAAGGTCGAGCATTTCTGCTCGCACCATCAACGGGGTCATGCAAGTTGTCTACTGGTTGCGGATGCTTACTTCACTCGAGCCTGGAACGTCACTTCACCACCTTGCTTGGCGGGAACTGCATCCTTCATCTCCCAGCGAAGCACCAGCGAGCCTGCTTCGTTCGGCATCGTGACGAAGACCGCTTCTCGACTCGACTTGGCGGTACCCGGAACATACTCGAACCGGGAAGCCAGGCTGTCGGAGATGGCCACATCAT
>CAYPJB010000244.1:0-7147 GCA_964410845.1 uncultured Bacteroidales bacterium
ATGGAGGGCGAAGCTGAACTGTTGTCATTCCTCGGCCAGCTACAATCCAAAGTTACCGAAGAGAAACTCTTGCTCCAGGCAGGGGTTGAATCGCTCTACCATCAGGCTGGCTGGTTACCTCTCGCCGATGTTCCTGCGATCACTCCAGCACCGAGTGGCGGGAAGGAACTCCGTTCGCCTAAGCTGATTCCACTGCTCGTCCACGTGATCCAGAACAACAGCCAGGAACTGCTGATCGAATTTCTAAAGGCACTGGAAGAGCATCAAGTCACATTGCCTCTGGAAGTGTTGCCGATGGCGCTGTGCATCACCGATGCCCGGCTGCGCAAGGCAATGCTACCGGTGCTGGGTGAACGGGGTCGCTGGTTGAGTCAGTGGAATCCACGCTGGGCCTGGGTGGGTGAAGGCATCACCAGTGTAACAGAACAGGATCGCACGGCCCTTCGCCATGCCTGGGACGAAGGGAAAAAGGCCCAGCGTGCTTTGGCACTCTCGGTCATTCGCCAGGCAGATGCAGCGGAAGGTCGCCGCTGGCTCGAAGAGACGCTACCACAGGAGAAGGCGGATAGCCGGGCGGAACTGGTCGAACAGCTACAGGCAGGCTTATCCATCGATGACGAGCCTTTGCTCGAGAAGCTGCTCGATGATCGCAGCGAACAGGTGAAGCAGATTGCTGCCTCTCTGCTGCGTCAGTTGCCTGCATCAGCATGGATGCAGCGAATGCAGGAGCGTGCCAGTGCCATGCTGCATCTGCATCAGAACAAGCTGACCTGTACGCCACCGAATGAACTGCCCCCCGACTGGCAGCGGGATGGCATCAGTGCCAAGCCTCCGCATGGCAAGGGCAAGAAAGCCTACTGGGTGGAAGCATTGCTCAGCAATGTACCTATTCGCTACTGGACGCAATCGCTGGCCCTGGAACCAGGCAAGCTGCTGCAGGCTATCAAGGATGATGACTACGCTGAAGATGTGCTACTGGGTTGGACACGTTCGCTGGAATCATCATCAGATAAGAGTGCAGAAACCCTGCAATGGGCTCATGCCCTGTGGGGCTACTGGCTTGCCCACTGGCAAAGCGACAAAAAGAAGAAACCTGAGACCTTGAGCCGGATGGTGGCGATCCTGCACAAACTTCCTCCCTCCACCGCTGAACAGAATGTGCTGCCTTTCCTGGTGCAGGGTCGGCTGCATACCGATGCTCTCGCGATGCTATTGGAAGCGTTGCCCCGACCCTGGTCGGCCCACTTCGCCCAGCATTACCTGAAGCTGGCCCGCCAGATCGCCAAAACGACGATGGTGGATGAAGCATATGAATGGTTGAAATCGCTTGATATCGCCAGCCGTGCAGTTCCCCGTGCTGCGTTCACCGCTGGCCTGGCCACCTGGGACCTCGAGCGTAAAGGCCCCGCCAACTGGACCGTCACCGCCATCGAACAACTGGTCGAACGATTCCTGCAGCAACTGCGATTGCGTCAGCTCTTCTTCGAGGAGGTGGGAAAATAACTACTCCTTTCCCGCAACCTCGATCGAATGAGGGGACAGCTGAGTTGATGATGCAAAGATAGCATGCGCACTACTCCCGCATCCCCTCCACACGTGTCAGCCAGTGCATCACGTTCAGTAGCAGCTGATGGTTCTGGACGGCATCGGGGTGGTTCATGCCCATGAGATTCTGTTGATTGGCACCGGTCCGCTGGGCGCTGAACATCGCTGCTTCGCCAAAGATAGCAATCCGGCCCTTACCCATGGAAAGGATGCCACCCTGGCACCAACCGTTCACATCCACTTTGGGCGCATTCGGGGTAATGCCGGGAGCTTTGGTGGTTTCTTGGGAGATGGATCCCGGCCCGAACTGCAGGACTGGAATGCCCTTGGCAGGTAACTGAAACGCCGAGCCACCGAAGGTAGCAATGCTGTTGATCGCTTCCTTGTCATTCCGGCCACGGGTAATGACATTCTCCTTCAAACCATCCTTGCTGGTGAAGAGATGACCCGTGTTCGTTTTCCATCGGCCATCGCGGGCGTAGCCATTGCTGAATGTGATGCCAAACGACTTGGCAAAGTCACTGGCGGCACCGGGGAAAGGCATGTGGTCAGCGATGAGGAAGAGCGAGCCGCCTTGCTCAACCCACTGGTGTACCGTTTGGATCTCCTCTGCTGTGAAAGCAGAAGGAGTAGGTAGCGACCAGTTACTCTTGTTCCGTTCGTTCAACGGATTGGCAATCACCAGCACATCAACGGCTTTCAGCGACTCTGCTGAGAAAGGCTTGGCAAACTTCTCCACCCGGTACCCATCCCGACGAAGCAGTTGCGCGAAAGGCTGATAACGCCCCTCAGCCGTGTGGAAGTTGTGATGGGCTTCATCCACTCCCACCCGTGGCCCCTTACCTTCGGCATACGCAGGCGAGGGAATGGCAGGCTGATACTTCATGTCCGGCACTTGTTGAGCAGTGAGCGGCACGGTGAGGAATAGTAGCAGGAGAAGCGAATGAGCCTGGTTCAAGTACATGCCGACCTCGCTGAGGATGGTCTGTGGATTGTTTCATAGAGTGAAACCCCAGACAAGGAGAATAGTGACGTGCTGTATCATTCGAGAGAGGCATCTGTTAAGCTCAAGGCCAGCAGGGAGGTTCTTCGTGCTAAAATTGTGGACAACATCAATAGTTCGCATACTGCTGGCCGCCTTGATGGGCATGCTGGCCTGGTATAGTGTGCATCGCCTGACAATGCCAGAGCCACATCATGCGTACATTGCAGGCTTGCTTGAATTCCCACCGTATTGCACCTTCTTTAATTTCCCTGAACCCAAACATTATCGGTTCGATAGTACTGGGTGGTGGTTTGCTGTCGGACCGTCTAGATTTGTAGACACTCCATCCGACATGTCTTGGCAGGTGCATCACCTCAAGACAGGTGAGGTGCGAACCCTGACGTGGGATGATTCACTCGATCCCCAATGCTGGGTACCAATCGAAGCAGGGTATCGTCATACACGGCGAGACAAAAACGGTGGCATCGAAGTGGTGGATACCAGTTTCGTGGATGGCACTAGCATCGTCCGATTGAAGTTTGCCCAAGGACATCTGGCCGAGGAACGGGTGCTCTTCAGTCACGATGGTAGTCGTGTGGTGACGACACATCGTGTGCCATTGCTCAAATTGCTGGCGCTCGGTTCGTCGCCGGGTTTGAACCTGGGTGAAGCGATGGTTTGGACGTTCGAGAACACAGTACATCCTTCCCTGAATGCTAAACTGCCTACAGGCTTTGCGGGGATCGGTGTCCCTAAAGAAGACTTGTTCGTTGAGTGCACAGCCAGCCCACGCCTGGCATACATCTGGACCCTACCCGAGGGAAAGCTGAAGCATAGCTTGCTCCTTCCTGCATTTACTGATCTGAACTTCTTGCAACTCAGCCCCAGTGGCAAATGGTTAGTGAGGCTTGATGCCTACCCGATTATTCTTGCCATGCATGGACACTTTCAGAGCAATCCATCAACTACTGGAGTAAGAACGTTTCAACCTCTGCAGCCCCGTGGTGCGCTGGTATTCGATACTGATACAGGCCATTCGCAGCACATTCTGTCGCCAACAATGAAAGAACATGACGGCTATTTCCAGTGCCATCTCACTGATGCTGGAATGCATCTGGTGGTAGCTAGCATTCAATCCAGTACAACAATGGGCATTGGCAGTTACGTCGTTGATCACACCAACATCAATGAATCATGTCCTCTCTACCTGTTCCCCGATTGCCAACAGAAGAATTGGCAACATGGAGTGCTGGCAGGATTTGGCACCGATAGCACTCTGCCAGTTCGCACCGTGGATGGTCTCGACGTAGCTTTTGCCAGAATCAGTAAACCCTTTGGTGTGGCAAGTGTCAGTGCTCCAGGGGACGATTTCAGAGTTCTGCATCCGCCGGTTCCCATTTCGATGGACACGGGAGCACACCTTTATCCCGTTGCTGTACCCGGACAGGTACTGGTTGCCTACGAGCCATACCGTACTTATCAGAAAGTGATCGACTGGTTCAAAGAGAAACTGAACTTTGACGTTGAGAAATATCTACCTGATCAACAGAACATCAGTGCCAGTATCGTTGATGTGCATCAACAGTCGGTGGTGTGGAGAGGTTCACTCACCATACCACGGGATTATGTTTCTAAACAAGCTCCCTGGAGTTACGATCAACGATCCTATCTCGTCAACTCGCCACCCAAGTTCACTCCAACGTGGGATCAGAAAGCCCTCTGGGCCTGCCACACGGCTGACAAAGACTTCCACCTCTATCGCTGGGAGCTACCTCTAGTCAGTTGGTCGCCGGGATGGAGCATTGGAGCGTGGGTGTTGGTATTTGTGGTGATGCTGTGGCTATTGAGAAAACGAAGTCCAAAACATATTACTGTAGCTGCCTGCTAGTTGTGAACCAGTCCTCCTTGCGGTATGATGCACCTATAGCCCTCCCACCTGCTTGAGCCTACCTGATGCGTCTTGTTGCCTGCCTGTTACTCCTTCACTTTCCTGTTGCTCTGTTGGGGCAGATACCTGACTTTGGGCGGGATATTTTGCCTATCCTTTCGGATAAATGCTTCCATTGTCATGGGCCAGATGCATCAGCACGAAAGGCGAACCTGCGACTCGATACCAAAGAAGGGGCCTTCCGGGTTCACAAGGGCAAGGCTGCTATCGTACCGGGGAAGAGTGAGGCGAGTGAACTGATCCAGCGGATCCTCAGCAACGATAGTGATGAGGTGATGCCTCCACCAGATTCCAAACGCTCGCTAACCGAGAAGCAGAAAGACCTGCTCAAACGCTGGGTGGAGAGCGGAGCCAAGTGGGAACAGCACTGGGCGTTCGTTGCCCCCACACGCTCGACGCTGCCTTCAGTCAAACAGAAAGTATGGCCGAAACAGACACTCGATCACTTCATCCTCGCCAGGATCGAAGCACAAGGTCTGCAGCCTTCACCGATGGCAACCAGAGAAGCCTGGCTGCGACGCGTGACGCTCGATCTCACCGGTTTGCCTCCTTCACTCAGTGAACTGGATGCCTTCCTGGCTGACACTTCATCAAGCGCATACGAAAAGCAAGTGGATCGCTTGCTCGCCTCCCCTCGTTACGGCGAACGGATGGCCACCGATTGGCTCGATCTCGCCCGCTATGCCGACACGCATGGCTACCAGATGGATCGCTATCGGCCCATGTGGCCTTACCGCGACTGGGTGGTGAAGGCGTTCAATCAGAATTTGCCTTTCGACCAGTTCGCCACCTGGCAACTTGCGGGGGACTTACTGCCCAATGCCAGCAAGGAACAGCGCCTCGCCACCGCCTTCAATCGTTTGCACATGCAAAACGAAGAGGGAGGCATCATCGAAGAAGAGTACCGTGTTTCCTACGTAGTGGATCGGGTGAATACTTTTGGCACCGCCTTCCTGGGCATGACGATGGACTGCACCCGGTGCCACGATCACAAGTATGATCCGTTCACGATGAAGGATTACTACTCGCTGTTCAGCATGTTCCAGAACATCGATGAATCGGGACAGACCAGTTACTTTACAGCTGCCATGCCGGTGCCAACGTTGCTGCTGAGCGATGAGAAGACGGATCAGAAACTGGAGGCATTGCAACAGGCCATCACCAGACAGGAGAAGTTGCTGCGCGAAGCCGAAGCAAACCTGAGCCAGGAACCAACCTATACCGAATGGCTGAAAAAGAAGCCCGTCCGTTGGTCACGATCAGGATTACAGGCTTCGTATTCTTTCGATGAACTGACCGGAAACAAGACTCCGAATCAACTAGATAAGACGAAGCCAGGGCAAGGGCATGAAAACCCGAAACTGGTTGCAGGCAAAGATGGCCAAGCAGCCCTGCTAGATGGCGAGAATGGCTTCACCTTCCCGGGTGTAGGACATTTCAGTCGAGTTGATCCCTTCTCTTTCAGTCTCTGGATCAAACCACCAGCACCCACATCACGGGCGGTGGTGCTGCATCACAGCAAAGCACCTATCGATGCCGGTAGCCGAGGGTACGAACTGCTGTTAGAGCAGAACCGGGTCGCATTTGGGTTGCATCACATGTGGCCTGGTAACGCAGCGAAGGTATTGAGCAAGACGGCACTACCTGCCGGTGAGTGGTCGCATGTAGTCGTCACCTATGATGGTTCCAGCAAGGCTGCCGGGATGAAGTGTTATTTCAATGGTTCGCCAGTACCATTGGAAATCGTTCGTGACAACCTCTATAAGGACATCACCTATGGTGGCGATGAGCCTTCACTCACACTGGGTTATCGCTTCCGTGACAATGGTTTCAAAGGTGGGGCTGTCGATGAGCTCAAGGTTTACAGTCGAGAACTATCAGCTATAGAAGTACTGGCTGATTATTCACCCGAGCAGGCAACTACACTTTGGAAGAAGCCAGACAATCAACTAACAGCAGCTGAGAAGCAGCTCTTCCAACAACACTTCGCACTGACTGCAAGTAACACGCTTCAAACAGCAAGAACGGAGCTACACCAAGTTCGTGCGGAACACAATAAGCTCATCAACCCCATTCCCGAAGCGATGGTGATGCAGGAATTGGCGAAACCCAAGCCTGCCTACATCCTGAAACGTGGGGCCTACGATAGTCTCGGCGATCCGGTGACAGGGAACACTCCTGCTGTCCTCCCAGCCATGAAACCGGAACTACCTCGCAATCGGTTGGGACTGGCTCGCTGGCTCTTTGAGGAGAACCACCCGCTGACAGCCCGCGTGGCAGTCAATCGCTTGTGGCAACAGATGTTTGGCGTGGGGCTCCTGGATACCAGCGACAACTTCGGCACCCAGGGAGGTCGGCCAACACATCCGGAATTGCTTGACTGGCTGGCATTGGAGTTCGCTCAACCGACTGAACCGAGGGCGAAACCCTGGGATGTGAAGCGGATGCTGAAGATGTTCGCCCTCTCGGCCACCTATCTGCAGGAGAGCAGGACAACCGCTGAACAGTTAGCGAAGGATGGAGACAACAAGTGGCTGGCACGCTATCCGGTGCGACGACTGAGTGCGGAGATGTTGCGTGATCAGGCTTTGTTCCTCAGTGTGTTACTCGCCGCAAAACAGGGTGGCCCGGCGGTCAAGCCTTATCAACCCGCTGGACTCTGGGAAGTG
>CAYPJB010000245.1:0-7133 GCA_964410845.1 uncultured Bacteroidales bacterium
CGGCCAGTACTTCCAGCAACATGCACGCGACTTCTTTTACGCCGGGCAGTTCCGCAAACCGCTGGGTCAGCGATTCATCCAGGTTACTAGTGAGTTGTTCAGTCAGGCCACCTTCGACGACGATGAGATCCACGCCTCGCCCTTCGAAGACTTCGCAGAAACCTCGTTCGAAGCCGTCGGCAATACCTCGGAGCGCCACCACCGCACAGATGGCCACGCTCATACCCATAATAGTCAAACAGGTCCGCCAACGTCGCCGGCACACCTGGTTCCAGATCATGCTGAAGAATGTCATGCCTGGGGTCATACCCTAGGCGTGAAAAAGGGGCAAGAGGAAGTGGTTATTCGTCCCAATCATTACCAAGCACTTCGCCGCCATTAGGAGTCACAGCAGACCAGAATGTAGTCTCAGACATGCCACCTGCTAATCGTCGAACGCTGCCATCCATCAATGCCACGATCATGGCATTGTGAGGCGTTTGCGGAATGCGGGGATCAGCGTTTTCTATCGTTGGACGAACTTGGAAGGTCTTTCCAGGAATTGAAGCGCGAGTTAATTTTGTGATAGGATCGTATGTTGGATAAACATCATTGAGAAGTGCAGGTAAGCTGTGAAAAGGAATAACGTTTGGTCCGTTTTCTGCGAAGTTTGCTGCTTTTACAAGCAAGGTATATTGCGGAAATACAGTCGCATCAGGCGCACTCACGTACCAAGAAAAACTCGTATTATTAATAAAAAAGGAATAATGTTCGGCAAACGCAATGGTATTCGTGAGCCCATCGCGTATCCCATTGGAAATTTTTCGTCTACGAGTAAACACCTGTGCATTTGCAGCGTAACTGCAGTAGCCGTTCTTCACCTGTGTTTGTGTTGGATCTGAAGGGCTTACAAAATATTTGATATAATGATCGCTACTGTAGTTCGGATCACCATTAATTATTGTATTGTACAGATTTCCATTTTCAAGGTAAGGCAATATTGCACGATAAAGTGACCCATGAACACTTTGTATTTTTGGTAGTTTGTAGTAATCAGAATCAAAGTGATGTACTGCAATGATAATTTGCCTGACATTATTACTGCTTTCAATTGCGGCAGATGCATCACGAACCCGCAAGATTGCTGGCAAGAGCAAGGCTATTAATATGGCGATAATTCCCATCACCACCAAAACTTCAACAACAGTAAATCCATGATGATGTAGTCTTCTCATAATCTGCCTCCTGCATTCACCTGACTAGAAGGTATACCGTGACGAACAAGAGTTCAAGCAGGAGCATACAATTATTTCCATAAACTTCCTTACTCCCAATGAATACTATGAAATGGCTAAAATTGTAAGCAGCCTGACGAACCTGGGCACTTACTAGCAAGTCTGAATCAATATGAAATCGACTTGGATCACTATCGATGGCAGCACTGGCGAGGGTGGCGGGCAGATGCTGCGAAGCAGCCTGGCCCTGAGTATTCTCTCCAAGCAACCGGTGCGCCTGCAGAACATCCGTGCTCGACGCTCCAAGCCCGGCTTGCAGGCTCAGCATCTGGCCAGTGTACACGCTGCGGCCAGTATCTCGCAAGCTGAGATCACGGGTGACAAGCTGGGAAGCCAGTCGATCAGTTTCATACCTGGCGACACTCATGCTGGTGAGTATTTCTTCAAGATCGGCACGGCTGGCGCCACCGTACTGGTGCTGCAAACAGTCTATCTTCCTCTGCTGCTGCGAGGAAAGTCACCCAGCAGCATCCGCATTGAAGGCGGCACCCATGCCCTGGCCGCACCATCCGCCGAGTATGTCATCCACACCTGGCAGCCCTACCTGCAAGCCTTCGGTGCCGATGTGCAAGTTGAACTGGTCCAGCCCGGCTTCTTTCCCAAGGGGGGCGGCTTGCTGCAGTGTTCCATCACACCATCTACTTTGCAAGGCTGGCTTGGTACTGATGCACTACCTGCTTCTCCCGAAAAGGTGGAATGTCTGGCTATTCTCGGCGGCAAACTACCTCGCACCATCGGTGAACGCATTCTCAAGCAGACTCAATCACGTCTCGGTTCACACATTACCGGTCGCATTACTGAGTATCCGCATGCCAGGAGTGAAGGCGTGCTGGCGTGCATCATCGATAAGCGGGGGCCTGTACCCAGCCTCTTTACTGCCCATGGCGAACGTGGCAAACCATCGGAGAAAGTGGCTGACGAGGCGATCGATGAATACCTGCACCATCGCGACACGGGTTGTATGGTTGATCCCCATGCCGCTGACCAGATACTGCTGCCCCTGGCTTTTGCCCAGGGTTCATCGGAATTTCGCGTCAGCACTGTCAGTCAACACCTGTTGACGCACCGGGACATCCTGCAGCGGTTCATCGATCGAACCATCGAGATTACCGGCACCCTGGGTGAACCGGGAAGCGTGAGGATTCGATGATGTTGTACCACTTTCCTCTTGCATCATGGACGAGTCTGATTATGCTCGTCCCATTCGTGCGTGAACTCCCCAACAATCGAGGAGTGGATGATGCAGGATGACAAACGCCGTCTCAGGGAAGAGAAACGCATCATCAAACGAGCCGGGCAGAAACATGCCCGCCGGAATGCCAAGCGGGTCATCCGTGATGATCCGGAGAATGCCCAGGATGCCGGTATGAATTACGGCCGCTGGTGCACCTCGAAGAAGTGTCACCTAGGCGGACACCACTAGGTTCGTCTCCATGGCTCGCTGCTCCTGCAGTTGAGCGTCCACGAGCGGCCAAAGCTCGTCGATCTCATCCTTGAAGAGATTGCCGATAAGAACATCGGTGATGAGCCCCTTTTTGTCAGGGTTATTTCGCACCAATTTGCCGAAGTTCAGCCCATCGTAGAAGGCACAGACCAGCCGACGCATGCGGTCCATTCCCTGGAAGTATTCCATTTCCCAGGCACGTAATCGCTTCTCGGTAGTGTTGTTCTCTTTCAGTGCTGCTGCAATGGTGTCTGCAGCCATGTTGGCAGAAGTCAGTGCCAGCAAAACCCCGGATGAATAGAGGGGATCGAGGAAGCCGAGAGCGTCGCCGACGAGAGTCCATCCATCACCTGCCACCTGGGTGGCACGATAGGAGTATTCCTTCTGAGCACGGAAGATATCGCAGCGTTCCGCCCCCTCGAGGCGAGGCTGCAGACCTGGGCAACGTTCTACTTCTTCATGGTATATCGTTTCTAAATCCTTGCTGGCGCGATTCTGCAAGAGGTAATCGTACGATGCTACCACACCGACACTGACAATATCGTCATGCAGCGGGATGTACCAGAACCAGCCTTTCTTGCCTTTGGTCTGCATCACCATGGTCGGACCTTCATCGCGACCCTTATCACGATAGGCATGCTTCCAATATGTCCAGACCGCTGACTTCTTGAGGTCGGGATCCCATTCACGCAGTCCCATTCGATCCATGATCAATGTGGATTGACCGCTGGCATCGACAACCACCCTGGCATGTACCAGTTTCTCAGGTTCGTCACCGACTTTGACACGAACGCCTGTAGCACGTTTACCTTCGAAGAGAACTTCGATCACTCGTGCGCCTTCGTGTACCTTCACACCATGATCGCGGGCATTGTTCAAGAGGATATGATCGAACTCGCTCCGTCTTACTTGCCAGGTTTGCGATCGTTCGTGTGGATCGTAGTCAGCGAAATAGAAGGGTTCTGAAAGTCTGCCATTCTCTGAAACGAACTGCACGCTGTGTTTCTTGGTAAAGTGGCTACCCTTCATTTTAGGTAGCAGTCCAAGTCGCTGAATGACATGAAACGTGAACGGAATCAGCGATTCGCCAATATGAAACCGGGGAAAGTGCTCCCGTTCAAAGAGTTCGACCTTGTAGCCTTGCTGGGCCAGGAGCGTTGCAGTGGCACTGCCGGCTGGACCGCCACCAATGACAATCACATCAGGGTTTGACATGGTTAACTCCGAGGTTCATCCCGCCAGGGGCTGCCTGGCGGTTCATGTGGTTCGCGAACCCGGTGCAGGAGTTGCACCAGGCTTTTCAGTTCCTGACCGGTCAAATGACCAAGTTGTTTCTCGTGACATTCACGCAAAGGCTTGTCGAGTTCAGCAATTAAAGCCAGCCCTTCTGCAGTAATGCCAATGAAAACGGATCTTCTATCAGTTTTTCGTCGGCTGCGACTGATCAGTTTCCGCTGCTCGAGTTTATCCAGCATGCGGGTGACATCGGGTGCCCGCGACACCAGTTTCCCAACCAGGCTCAAGGTAGGCAAAGGCTCCGGATGTTGGGCTTTCAGCAACCTGAGCACGTTGTACTGTTGAGGAGTAAGGTCCCATTGGGTAAACAGCTCATCCTCGAAAGCACGTAACCGATCATAGGTACGCCACAGAGACAGGTACGCCTCCTGTTCGAGAGAATCGAAGCGCCGTGTGGTACGTAATCTGAGTTGAGCAGCATTCATATTGACAATATAAACGTCAAGACAATAATTGTCCAGACAAGTATACGGCGTAAGCTGTATGTTATATCCACATCATAGGGCTATTTGCCTTCCATTTGTTTCATAATGGCTTGCCGCAACAGGGAGTCCGGCCAACTCTGGGGAATGAGCGATCTGGTCTGCTCTGTATTTGCTGATTGTAAAACCTTGGCGTAATCCTGATTCAGGTATTTCATGGCAAGTGCTTGCCAGAGAAGCTTGGCGGATTGCTGCTCGCCTGGCACCTTCATGAGCATGAGGGAATCCAGTGCCTTCTGGTACTGGCCGCTACGTATCAGAAGCCCACAGTGCAGAAGTTGTAAATCCGTTCGTTGTGGATGCTGCGCCATGAGATCGTTGATTGCTTGCATAATCGTCTGCATCTCGTCTGTCTTGCCGGACGACAACACCATAACTGCAGCAACTGCCTCCGCATCGACTTTACTCTGCAATAGTTTTTGCCGTTCCAGTTCAAAACCGGTTCTATCTCCCATTTCCCATTTCATCAAAGCTGGCATCACCATCGCCCATGAAGGCTGCTGCTGAAGGCGGGTGGCCATGCCGATGTCACGGATCGAAGCAGGCCAGTTCTTCAGTTCACCGTGTGCCTGGCCACGCATCAGCCATGCTTCAATATTCGCCGGTGAAGTCTGCAGTAACGCTGTTGTCGTTTCGATTACCCGTGGCCAATCCTGAAGTTTGCTAAGTGCATTGGCCCATCGACTCTGATAGCTGATGTCCTGCTTCTTGCTGGCACTGAGCTGTTCAAGATGCCAGGCAGCGGCAAACCAGTCTCCCTCTTTCTCAGAGACGCTGGCATGATTGTCGTGCCAGGCTGTATCATCAGCAGGGATGTCCGTTTGCTCAGACTTGCCTTTTACCCTCTGATATCGTTCGCGAATCCCGCTGGCATCCAGCAAAGTCATGCCACCTTGTTGATCCACCTGCATTCCGGTAAGGGCTTGCGTCAACGTCAGTAGTTCTTCCAGTTTGAGTGGAGTCGCTACGAGTTGGTCTTCCCACGGTTGGCCATTCCAGGCTGGCAGTTTGGGGGTGATCGGCTCGCCAGTGGCTGCATCATAGACTCGAGTGCTGCCATCCAGGCTGGCACTAAAGATGGTTTTTCCATCCTTGCTGAACGTCAGCCAGAAGACACCACTTTCATGACGGATCGGAGCATAGCATGCTTCACCTGTATCAGCGTTCCAGACTCGGATCGTGTTATCGTCACTTCCAGTAGCCAGCACCTGCCCCTGCGGATGAAATGCTACCACGTACACCCGACTGGTATGAGAACCTGGCTTGCTCCATCGAGGGGAGCCATCCTTGGTAGACCACACCTGCACCATGCCATCGAACCCACCCGTCGCTACCCAGTTGCTATCGTGACTGAATCCGAGTGCTGACGTAGCTCCTCCGGTTTTGAGGGCATCACTCATTGGCTCTCGGGAGGCTGCATCACGCAAACGAACAGGCTGCTCTCCACCATAATTCGCTGCGAGCTTGCCATTGGGACTGGTCAGCAGGCGTATCTGCGTGGTTGTCCATTGCAGGGCCTGTTGCCTGGAGAGTACGGAATCCGTTGCTTGATCAATCTGAATCGGGAGTATCCAGTAGCGTAAGAGCTGATCCTGTCCTGCTGTCAAAAGGCCTCGGCCGTTCGCCGTTAACTGAAAGGCCTGTGGTGTACCATTATGGCGAAACGGCGAAACAACGAGACGACCATTGTGAATATCCCAAACCCGGGCGAAGTTATCTTCCGCGAGTGTGACAATCCAACGGGCATCAGGAGTGAAACTTATCTTGCTCACCCTGCTGCCATGACTTAGCCTTGGGCTGTACTGCATGCCCGTCATCACGTCCCAGACGATGCATTGCTTGTCATCACTCGCCGAAGCCAGCCAGCGACCATTGGGGCTGAATTGCAGTTTTGTAATGCTTCCTTCATGGTGCCAGGGCTTGGACAATGCAAGTTCACCTGTCTTGAGATTCCAGAGATACACCAGACCATTTTCCCCACCAGTGGCTGCGTACTTGCCGTCGTGATTAATCGCAACGGCTGTCGCTGGACTACCTTGTTTCAAAGGCGGAACACTGGTCAAACCATCCGTCAAATGCCAATACCGTGAATTGCCATCTCGGCTGGAGAGAAGCGCATGTTCACGATCAGGCGCAAGAGCGACATCTGTCACAGCACCATTGTTATTGAGCAGTGGCGTCATCCTCTCCAGCGTATCACGATGCTGGACGATCAGACCACCAGGTTTGCCCACGGTAATAAGTCTTTTGCCATCATGCAGAAACCGAGCTTGGGCCACACCCTGGCCGACAAGACGTGCAACCGGTTTATCCGTAATGTTCCAGAGTTTGCAGTTGCCATCGCTGCTAATGACCAGGAGTTCCCTGCCATCGGGTGCATAATCGATATCCACTATCGGGCTACCGTTTTCGATCGGAGGCAGCAACGGCTTACCATCACTCATCTTCCAGAGGCGAAGCATGCCATCGTTGCCACCACTGGCAAGAATGGTGCCATCAGGGCTGAGCGCAATATCGTTGATCGCTGCTTCGTGCTGCCAGAGGTTTCCCAATATCGGCGAACGGGCCAACACGGCAGCCAGTCGCTTGCGCACGTCGTCGGGCTTGTCGAGCTGCACGGAGACCGTCTTCGTGACG
>CAYPJB010000246.1:0-7077 GCA_964410845.1 uncultured Bacteroidales bacterium
AGTTATCCCGGCATCACACAGGCCGACCGAATGTGGTTTGCTTCTTCGGTGCATTCCATGGTCGTACCTATGGGGCCATGTCACTTTCCGCCTCCAAGCTCGTTCATCGCAAACGCTTTGGCCCTTTATTGCCTCACATTCATCACAGCAATTACCCACGGAACTGTTCTGGCTGCACAGTTTCCCAGGATTGCGGCTGCGTGAAACAGATTGAGCAGACTATTTTCAAGCGGACTGCTTCACCTGATGAGGTGGCGGCCATCTTCGTGGAACCCGTTCAAGGCGAAGGTGGCTACTACCCTGCCCCCACGCCATTTCTACAAGCCATCCGCAAACTCTGTGATCAGCATGGCATCCTGATGGTGGCCGATGAGATTCAATGCGGCATGGGGCGTACTGGCAAAATGTTTGCTCTGGAACACGCTGGAGTCGAAGCAGACATTACTTGCCTGGCCAAAGGCATCGCCAGTGGTCTGCCCCTTGGTGCTATCGTTGCCAAGACATCGGTGATGACCTGGCCCAGTGGCAGCCATGCCAGCACATTTGGTGGCAACCCCGTCGCTTGTAGAGCTGCACTGACGACGATTGATCTGCTCGAAAGAGAATATCTTGCTAACACTAATGCTCGTGGCGAAGAACTGCGTGCAGGACTCCGACAAATGGCCAGCAAGTATCCACAGACGCTGAGTGGCGTACGCGGATTGGGTCTCATGGTAGCGGTCGATGTCATGAAAAATGGCCAGCACAACCTGGAGCTACGAAACACGATTGAAGACAAGTGCTTTGAATCAGGTCTGCTGATTCTTGGTTGCGGCGAGAGTGGCATCCGTCTTTGTCCGCCACTCTGCATCACGGCTGAACAGATCAAGACGACGCTGCGCATCCTGGATGATGTTATTGGCCGACTGGTGGCGTAACGTCCCAGAGTCGCAGACATGCGATCTCCTGATGGTTCCGCAGGTACAGTCTGCCTCGAGCGATGGCTGGCACATTCCACGTTCGCCCTGAAAAGACTGGAACTCGCTTCAGCTCTTTGAATTGATTGGGTGCAGCTTCCACGAGCGCTACCTCGCCACTTTCGGTAGTTATGACCAATACACGACCTGCCAGCAACATCTGGCCGTTGCCATAGTTCTGCCGGGCTTTCCAAAGTCGTTCGCCGCTATTTGCATTGACACAAGTCAGGTAGCCATTGCTCAAACCATACAAATGGCCATCGCACAGCACAGCATTGCTGAATTTGATGCCCAGGTAACGGTTCTTCCAGATTTCGGACACTGTCCAGGTTCCATTTGTCTGGCTGATCTTAAGCATTGCTCCACCGTTCGCCACTTCAGATGAGATGAAGACGCGATCATTCCCAACGACGATGGGTTGGGCGCAATTCATATCGAATGAAGTCTTCCACGGATACTGCCAAAGCACCATGCCATGCTGGGGATCCAGCCCATTCAAGCCAGAGGCGTCAAAGAGCAGCACTTGATTAACACCAGCAAGAGTTGCCTGCATCGGTGAAGCGTAGCCTGCCTGATCACTTCCAGTGGCCCACAGTTGTTTGCCCGTGAGACGATGGTAAGCGATCACAGCTTTGCTTGTTTTCTTCTCGGGATCTATCCCCGGATTAACAATGACGGCCTCACCCATGACCAGTGGTGAGCCTGACATGCCCCATTCCAGATTTTTTGCCCCGGCATCATCGATGATGTTCGTCTTCCACTTTACCTTCCCATCAAGGGCATCGATGCAATGCAGGTGCCCATGCGCTCCCAGAGCATACAAGAGGCCATTTTCTAATACAGGAGTGGTACGTGGCCCATTGCCACCCATTGGTTCTGAATGTTGAAACGAAGCAGAGTACTGATGTGACCAGCGTGGCTTGCCTGATACGGCATCATAGGCAACGACACATTCGTCTCCACCTCTCTGTTCGATGGTAAACACTGTATTGCCTACAACCGAAATACCTGCATGTCCGCCCCCGAGAGGATGCTGCCAGAGTTTTTCCAGCGACGTAGATACCCATTGAAAATCTTCCGGAGCCTGGGGGGTGGAGCCATCATGATGGATACCCCGGAAATAAGGACTATCCATGGGGTTCTGCAAGATGTCCCCGGGCTGCAAGGCAGCCGCTACTTGCAGTGCTGGCAAGTCGTCTTGAGGCAACTGATGCCAACGGTAATAGACGATGGGTCGCATCTGGCCATTGAACTCAATCTTTCGAATGGCTGCGAATCCAACTATGATTCCAACCATTACCAGCAGAATGATCGACCATTTCGTTTGCCTTGCAAAGCCTGAGAAAAACACGAGCCAGATGAACAAGGCGACAGGCGCCAGCATCACACTGAACGACTTCGTCATCCCAACCTTCAGGTAATGTGCCGGGCTGATCTCAAATCGATCCCACAGATATTCAAGAAGGATGAGCGCCAGGGGGATGGCAAGGATGATGAGAGGAACAAGCCAGGAACGACGTGGTTTCGTTTTAACTTCGCTGGCATTGTTCATAGTTGACTCCATCATCATGCAATGAAGTCATCTTACTAAGCAATCAACTATTTCTGGGGCTGATCCTTCTTCGGCTGATCTTTCATGTCTTTGGAAGGAGTGGTGCTGACTGGTTTCTTGTCCATCTCGGCTTGCTGCCTGGCGATATCTTCCATGTTCTCTTTGTCCAGTTTCTCACGACGATAGAGAGGAAGGTGACGATAGTAGACTTCGAGTGTCAGCACTGAAAGTGAAGTCGTGTAAAGCCTTCCACCTCGGTTGCCCCAAGCATCACCGGTGGGGTCCCAACTGCCTGCCCTGTGACCTTCACGCTCCTGCGACTTGATGAGGTAATCACGCATGCGTGGGTTCCACTTCTGCCAGTACTCTCCTCCCATATGGTGCATTACCTGAGCAGCATAGTACCAGGTATAGATGTTGGTTGATTGGCCCTTCTTGTAATCCAGCGGAGGCATCGCAGTATCCATGAGATAATCACAACCTTGAATCATTTCCGCATTGCGCGGTCCCCAGCCGAGATAGAGCCGATTGAGGAGGCCTGCAGCGGTGGTTGCCGGGCCACCAGGTGCGCTGGGATCATCCAGGTTGACAGCATAGGCATACTTAACGTAGGTCTTGCCGCCATTCTTCTCCTTGTACTGGGCAAGATCGAGCCAGCGGGCAGCGTTTTCCAACGTAGCAGCGGGCACAGGTAAGTTCGACATCTGAGCACTCTTGAGTGCCATCACCTGCCAGCCAACAACTGAAGTATCACTGGAAGTACGAGGCACGTACCGCCAACCACCTTGCTGGGTATTCTGTGCAGACACAATGAACTTGATCGCCCTCATCGCGGAATCACGCAACTTCGGATCATTCGTCATTCCATAGGCTTCGCAGACAGCAATGGCAGCCAGGCCATGCGTGTACATCGTAAAGCTTTCACTATCAAACTTGCCATCGCTCTCTCCACCGATCACCTGCCGGCTGAGCAGGAACTGCAGCGCCTGGCGAACCACCCTGCTCTCTTCCTTCTGACCAAGGTGATGATGGCCTGCAGCCAGAAAGGGAAGTACTCCCATTGCAGTAGCAGCTACATCGTCCGGATTGATCTTCGCGAAATCCCCCTTCTTGGGAGAGAGTGCCTCGCGCTCCATGGCTGTCTGACAGTCACAGCGTTTGTCGTAGGTGTGGTACTTATGCAACGACCAGCGACCATCGGGCCCTTGATGCATGCGAAGCCAGAGAAGTGCAGTTGCTACAGCACGTTCAGAGGCATCGGACCCACCCATCCGTTTCGCTATGGAAGACAGATCACCGGTACGCAAGCCAAACCCGCCTGACTTGCTGCTTCCACCACCAGCCCCAGTGTTAATCCCTGCACCACCACCTAAAGGCAAACTGCCTCCACTGCCCACTCCACCGAGTTCTGCCAGAATCGGATCACCCTTCAGTCCCTCTGCACCTAAAGCATCGTTGCCTTTCATTTTGCCATCGTCACCGATGCCAGAACCGCCAATGGGATCCTTTTCGGGGGGTGGTGTCGAAAGGCTGGCCTTGCTGTCCAGTTCTGGTATTTCCAGACTGGGCATAGCCAGCTTTTCACTGGCAACGATATCTTTCGGGGCATCGAGTTCGGGAGCAAAGATATCGATGGGTGAGTTTTCCTGACTGTCCTGCTTATCTTCAATTTGGGTTTGATCGTCTGGATTAGCATTCTTCAATCGGTTGTCTGCCTGTGCTGAGCCGGGGCTGGCCATAATCAGCACAGCAAGAAAAACACCATTCAGAACCACACTCAACAGAATTGCAGGCAATAGTGTCAGCCAGTCGCGTACGCTCATTGAACGATGATCGAGTTCACTGAGCGTGACAAATCGGGGGCTTGCTGCTGGTTTACTGGCTGACGCGGTAGACATGTTCTGATCCCTTCGCTTCATCAATTATCACGTAGTCTCCAGAAAACGCAAGCCACAGTCTGTCATTGATCAGGAAGGTTGTCGAGCGATTCACTGATCCGTCTCTCCCGTCGCTGTCGAAATCGCTCCATCAGATTGTCATGTTCTGCATCGACATGACGGAACATTCTAGGCACGAAAAGAACAATCAATATCACCGGTGCAGCCATGACCATGAAAATGGTAATCAGATTAAGCCAATCCAACGAATCTGAAACCTTCTCTGGAACGATCAAAGTCTTGCCCACTAACACAGGCAGCATCCAGGTTTTGACCTTGCCCTCACTGCGGGTGAACCTGGCAACCTTGTAATAGTATCCAGCAAACTGAACATCTCGAAGATAGAGTTGATTCCATTCTTTTTGCGGTGGTAACCCGGCAGGTAGATCGGTAAAGAGCACAAGGTACTGATGATCTGCCTGTTCGCTGGCCATCAGCCCGAGGTAGCACACCTCCATTCCGGGAATCTTACGTTGCAATTCCATCGGTTCCCCCAGGGAAATGAGGTCACCCGTGATATGAACCAGTTCGCCACGATACTCGCCAGGCTTTTGAACCAGTGCACGATAACGGAAGTCACGCCGGGCATCCGCTTCGAGTGCACCAGCAGTGGCATCCTTGGCTAACTGCAGCAAATGATAGCGGGCATTGGCGTCGAGTTCCGCCTTGGCGGATAGTTGCATTTCTGGAATGGCGATCGGGTTGGGTGTCAGAAATGGTTCAAGGTCTGCAGCACCTGCCAGTGTTTTCATGATCGGATAAGGCGCACGTCTTGGCTTCGGCTGCAACTCTTCCTTTTTCTCGCCTGGCTCTGTCGAAACGGGAATCGACAACGGTTCTGCTTGCGCCCAGCGCCAGATGTGAGGTCGTCGAAAACTGATCTGGGCCACTACCAGAACAACCAGCGAGGTGCAGAGCAGCAGGTATGTGATGGCTCGCCGGTTCATTACTGCGGTATTTCACCCAGACTAATTCGAGGAAAAAGATCTCGTCTTTCTTTTGTTGCTGGATCGACGAAACGACGTGCTGTATCAATCACCCTCATCATTTCCTCCCATCGCAAGGTAGGTGTCCCTTTGATGGAAATGCGATCTTCGGTTTTGTTCTTCTCTTTCAGTTCCAGCATTTCCCTGGAGAGTGCCTTGATGAACGCCTCCGAGCGATCGGGTTCGCTGGGGTCCGGTTCCACCGTGTTTGTTCCTACCTTGATGGAACCAATGCGTCCCTTTTCTCTGGCACGCACTTCGATGAAGAGTGTCGACTTCAATTCGGTCGGCTGATCCGGAGACACTTTGTCATCGGTCTGCTTCTTTTCATCTCCTGCAGTTTCACCTTGCACCAGGCTGATGGGAAACTGTCCTTCCATAGCAGTCGGGTTATAGGTGAACACAAAGAAGGCCAGGATCTGAAATGCCATGTCGAGCATGGGGGTAACGAAGACGGATGTCGAGGAGAACTCGCTCCCGGCATCGGCACTCTGTTTGATCCGTTGTCGTCGCCGCATGGCTGCCTCAGTTGTTCCGGGTTAGAGCTCGCAGTTCTACTCGCTGAAAGCCTGCGTTCTTGCACTGCTGGATTAGCTGGTAGATCATGGTGTACTCAGCTTCGACGTCGCCTCGCACGATGATTGGAACCTTGAGTTCCTTGATCGTGTCCACCTTGACACCATCACGAGCACTGATGCGAAACCGCAGATTCCTGGCCAGCTCTTTCATACGATTCATTGCACGCCCCAGGCCTACCGACTTCTGATCGGGTCGATCGAGGAAAGTAATGTCATCGCCACCAGGGATGCGAAACTTCATCGTACGTGGTTCAACCGGGTCACGTACAGGCTTGCCATCAGGAGTACGCACAACCTCGCCATCAGGTTTGAGGCGATCCTTCCGCACCAGTTCGATGTTGATGACGATGTAATCCTGTTCGGTCTTGGGTTGTATCTCCGTAGCCGAGATCGAGAGGGGCAGTTGCACGTTGCCGCTGGCCTGGTCTGCAGCAAAGTTGATACAAGCCAGAAAGAACATGATGAGTTGCAGTACCAGATCAAGGAGTGGAGTGAGATTCACTTCCATCTCATTGTTATTCATGCTGGCAGCCATCGTACTCCTCCTTTATGAAAGGACCATTCACCAGAAGGTGACTATGCCTTGGGAGGAACGGGTTTGGCTTGCACCACAACTGGCATAACGCCACTTGGGATGCCGCCTGCAGGAGCATCTTTCCGATTACTGATGTAGGTTTGCGTCAGCATGTCATCAGCTAGCAGATTGGCATCAATCGTGATACGGGACAGGCGATTCTTGAAAAAGGTGTAGACCGGGATCGCCAGTACGGAGAGAAAGATGCCAATCAGGGTTGCATTCAATGCATGCGAAATACCACGTGCCAGATTGCCAACATTGGGGGAGGTACCTGTACCCAATTCGGAGAAGGTGTCAATCATACCAGACACCGTACCCACCAGGCCGATGAGTGGCCCGAGCGTACCAAGCACTGCCATGTAACCCAGCAGACTTTCCTTGCGGTTCTTGGCACTCTCCAGCATGAAATCAGCTGCATCTCTTGCTTCGGTAAGTCCTGATGACAATCGTGCCATACCAGCAGTCATCACTTTACCAAAGGGCGATGGTTC
>CAYPJB010000247.1:0-7066 GCA_964410845.1 uncultured Bacteroidales bacterium
TTCCTCATCGCAATGATGAACAATTTCCTGCCTGCGCTCTAGTACCATAATGCGATGCCAGCAATCAAGCCCCCTGAGTTGATCCATGCCGTTGCCCGCCAGTGAAATCAAGAAACTTGTGGATCAGGCGAGTCGGCAACCGACCGATATGCAGATGGCGTACATCGAGAAACTGGATGTCACCCCCTCCACACGAGAGCGTATTCAATCGCTGCTGAGACAGCACGTGACGTCAGGGTCTGAATCACTGGTCGATACTGCTATTACCAAGATCGAAAACCTGGCATCGCCACCCGATCTTCTGGGCAAAGAGATCGGCACGTACCGTGTCTGCGAATTGATTGGTCGCGGTGGCATGGCAATGGTTTACCGGGCCGTGCAGTCAGACGGCGTGCCACAGGAAGTGGCTATCAAGGTCATGTGCCTGCAGAGCGAAGATGACGATGGGCTGGATCGCTTTCAGGATGAAGCCCGGATACTTTCTGAGTTCAATCATCCTTGTATTGCCAAACTCTACGATGTCGGCTTGCTCGAAAATGGCAGACCTTACTTTGTGATGGAATTCATCCAGGGTCGGCACATTGATCAATTCTGCCATGAGGAAAAACTCTCGTTCCGGGAACGTGCCCGGTTGTTGGCCAAGGTTGCTGAGACTGTCAGCTATGCTCACGAGCGAGGCATCATCCATCGGGATTTGAAGCCGAGCAACATTATTGTCAGCAGCGATGGTATCCCCCATGTGGTCGATTTCGGTCTGGCACGCCAGGTGAACAAGGAATCGGATCGTACCAAATCGAAAGTCTACCTGGGTACACCCGATTACATGGCGCCGGAGCAGGCACAGGGTCATGCCCGCAATACGACACTCTCCACCGATGTCTATGGACTGGGAGCGGTGTTCTACAAGTTGCTGGTGGGGCATGCTCCTTTCTCGGACATCAATCCACAGTTCAAGTTGCATGTCATCACTTCCGAGGCACCGGTTGCTCCAAGACAGTTGAATCGATCCATTCCGCACGCTCTGGAAACCATCTGCCTGAAGTGCCTGGAGAAAGTGCCACGCGAGCGTTACTACTCTGCACGTGAGCTGTCACTGGATCTGAAACGTTATCTGGAAGGCGAATCGATCCAGGCCCGTCGCGCAGGCTGGACGGATCGAGGCTGGAAGTGGCTCAAACGACGCAGAAAGCTGGTGATGCTGGCTTTGCTGATGTTTTTCATCGGCAGCGGCCTGAGCCTGGTGTTTACCTATCACGATATCCTGGCTACCAGGAATGCCGCACTGGCAGAACGTGATCGTACTCGACAGGCGTATGATCAGTTGTTTGATCATTACATTGCTATTCACAAACAACCTGGCATGGGGAAGATCAGCGTCGAGATTTTGCAGGACCTTGTGAAATCGTATGAAGCCATGTACCGCGAGGGTGATAGTGCCGCACTCGTTCGGATGGCATTTGTTCGTCGGCTGCTTGCTGGCATCAAGCTGGATCATCACGATGTCCAGGCGGCCAGCGAATTGCTGGAGGTCAATCGGAAGTTGCTTGAACGTGCTGTAGCGGAGCACACTACGTTCGCGATCGAAGACGAGTTGGCACATACCTACAAGTCATTTACTTCCTTGGCGACACGCCAGCGAAACATGTCCGATTCGCTGAAATGGATGGATCGTTCGTTGTCCCTTTATCAGAAACTGGCAGAGACCAGGCCTGGCAGCGAGTATCTTCAGGGCATGCTGGTGGAACTCAGCACCGGGCGAGCCACGATGCTGATCACTTTGGCAGAATATCAGCAGGCTGAGCAGACGCTTCGGAATGTACTGCCTTTAATCGAGCAACTGCTGCAGAAATATCCCAATGATCCACAAGCAGCCATTCGTTTGCAATCCGTGCTGATATGCCTTCATTCGACCCTGGTACAGCAAGCACGTACTGCAGAAGCACAAGAGTACCTGCAAAATGCATTACGCATCTGTGAAGCGTGGCAGCAACGCGATCCAAACCTGTTGGCTATCCGACAGACCTATGCCAGTACCCAATCTATATACGGTGCTGCTCTGATCGCACAGGGGAAGTATGAGCAGTCGTTAGTGTACCTGGAAAATGCCATTCAGGCCTATGATCGATTGGTGAAAGATTATCCCGAAGTTGTCAGTTACGTAACCAGTGCTGCCAGTACGCGTCAGTTACTGGTTGATGTGCTGATTGCCTGCGAGCGTTTTGGTGAAGCAAAGAAGACGTTGGAGCAAATGAAAAAGCTGATTTCACATCACTTGGAAAGCAATCCAACCCTGATGGAATACTGGGCATACTACTTTATCAACAGCTATCATCCTCAGGTGCACCAACTATCGCAGCTGCGCACACTAGTACAACAGTATTCAACGAGGCTATCAGAATCGCCCTATCTGGCGGCTGCTCAGGGGTTATTGAGTTATCATGAATCTCGATACGCTGCAGCTATTCCCTTATTGCAATACAGTCTGGAAACACTCGATGACGACGCATATCGGGTGGTTCCGCGGCTGTGCCTGGCTATTTGCCTGGCGAAGCAGGGGCGGCGTGAAGAAGCGATCAAGTTGTACCAGGATTGTGAACATTACTTTCGGTGCACTCCCGGTTATCCGGTGCAGGCTCGATTTCGAACGGCTGCAAAACAGGCTATTGGGTTAGACTGACGGTGTTCACAACAGTGCTCCTTGAATTGCTACACTAAGCTTGTGATCCATTATTGAGGATAGCCTGCCCGTGAGTATAGAACCTGCTTCAGTTGAGAAACCCCAGACTACTCTCAAAACCATCGGGCAACTCTGGGGCCTGATTGGTCTTGCTGTCCTGTTTGGCATGGGCAGTTACCGGCTACTGCGGAAGGCTGTTCTGCTGACGTATTTCGGAGAAGGGGAGCCCCCGGTGGCTTTGGGTATTCCCATCACCTGGTATGATTATGCTCTCTTCGGCTTCATCATCCTGCTAGGTATCGGCAAAGCGTACATGATCTTCTACAAGAAACTGGTGCCTCGCACGCTGGCGCGGTGCCGGATGGCGCTGGGGGAAACGGGGAACAGTCTCGACTATCTGCTAGCCCCGTTCTGCATGTTGTCGCTCTATCGGCCCTGGAAGGTGAAGCATGCCATCCTGAGTTGGCTGGTGCTGCCTTTGATGGTGTTGCTGGCGGTCAGCTTTATCCTGTGGGTGCCGAACAGCCCGTTCAAAGCGGCGGTCGATTTTGCAGTAGGCGGCGCTCTGGGGTTTGCGGCACTTCTCTACATCGTGGCACTGCTGCGGCTCCTGGGTTGGCTGGGTACGGGAGCGAAGACAGAGAATCATCCGTTTCCGAAGAGTGCTGATTGATACTATGTTGCTGCCATCACCTTCCGCAAAGCTTGCAAGCCTCTGGCAGCTCGTTGGGCGACGGTGCCTCGGGGACATCCGAGAAAATCCGCTACTTCCTGTTGTGACCAGCCTTCGAGATAGCGTAACTGGACGGCCTGCTTCAACTGGGGTGGCAGCTGATTGAGTGCCTGGTCGAGTTCTTCCCTCAGTTCGCTTTGACCCAGTGTGCTCGCGATCTCACTTTTCATTGCATTCATTTCGTGACGACGGCGACGTTGTCTGGATCGCAGGAAGCTGATGGCCACGTTGCGGGCGACAGCATGCAGCCAGCGGCCAACGGTCTGTTGCAACTTGAAGTGTTGCTGGGCGAACATCATGAAGACGAGTTGGCTGGCATCTTCCGCATCGGCGAAGTTGCCTAGCACGTTGTAGCAGGCTTGCAGCACTCGCGATCGATGCATATCGACCAGGCGTGAGAGTGCTTCGCTGGAATGCCCTTCCTGGCAAGCACGAAGCAAGGCACTTTCACTGAAGCCCTGCTGATGATTGGCGATGAAGATCGTCGCCCCCGGGCGGGCGAGCTGATATTGCTTGTGTTCGTGAAGTGTCAAAGTGATGATCTGCACGTCACGCTGTTGCCTGAGAGCCTGGGGTACATCGGTGATGTCGATCTTGCCCGCCCCGGCAGCAAAGCGGGCAGACTGTTCACGAGCTTCCACACCATTGCTGGTGAAGGCCTTCACTTCGAATTGCACATCGAGTGGTTGCTGTGTGACAGGAGTGCGCTGAATCTGAAAGTAGGCATCAGCGCTGGATGCAGCGATAGTGCCCGGTGTATTCGGAAGAGATTTGCCAGTCTGTTGCAGTGCTTCAAAACTGCTGACGGAGAGAATCAGCTGTTGCTGACCAGTACGGGGTGCTTCGTCATGAATACTTCCCTTGGGCTGGTTCTGCTCTTTGCCAAGGGGAAAGGCACTGATTTCTGGCTGATTGGGCGTGAAGTCAGCATGTTGGGTTTCGAGTTCATCGATACTGGGAGGCAACGCAACGACTGGATCATTGCCGGTGTCAGTGGTTTCTTCCGTCTCTTGCTGTAAGGTCGAATCAGGCTGATCTGTACCAGTTGGTGGCCTGTGATCTATGTTGGTGTCTGCCTGGACCTGAAAGTACGAACCGACATGTGCTGTTGTTAACAGCACGGGAGTTGATGACAAACCGGTGCGGTCTTCCAGCGATTCGACGATGGGACGAGCGGTACGCTGCAGTGTAAGGCGTGGCTCACTGTGAAACCAGCGACGAAGACGAGACAACCAGTTGAACGAATTGTTTTCCATACGTATCGCATCCTGCGACCAGATACCCAGAGGCATCCTGAGCGTGCCAACCTTCGACACTCGGACAAAAGCTCATCGCCTGTCATGGCGTGATTGCTCCATTCCTCTCCAAAATAGTTGAAATAGTTGGCGATGCAAGAGCAGGCAAAAACCTCTGTGGGATGATGATTAGCCTGCCAGGCCACGACGAAACGCCGGATATCAATGGAGAGCTCTGCTTCAGCCGTCTATAGCCGGGAATCCAGTTGCCCTTACTTTTCACGTATCAATTGACAGATTCGGTCCTCTACGGTAGTTTTTATGAGTAGAATGAACCTCTCTGTGCCAGTGCATGTTTGTAGCATGGAGGGGAGCGAGGGCGGTGTAGCCTGTCGCACACGAAGATATCCGTTTGAGAGGAGCCAAGGAATTTACCGAGAACCACCCCGTGCCCCGGTCCAGGATCGTGGCCCACGCATTAACGAACAAATACGCCTGAGTCCGATACGAGTAGTAGGCGCTGAAGGTGAACAGCTTGGCATCCTTCCGACGATGCAGGCACTCGAAAAAGCCCGAGAATTAGGCTTGGACCTCGTGGAAGTCGCACCCACGGAACGTCCACCCGTTTGCAGAATTATGGATTATGGCAAGTTCCGATTCGAGCAATCAAAAAAGGCTGCTAAGTCGGCTAAAGCACATCAGCAGAAGCAGAAGGAAATCCGTGTCAGCCCGGTGACGGGAGAGCACGATATTGAAGTGAAGCTCAAGCAGGCTTATAAGTTCCTCGAGCATCACGACAAGGTCCGTATTTGCGTTCGCTTCCGTGGTAGGCAATTGCAGCACATTGAAGAAGGCCGCAAGATTCTCGAAGGAATGATTGAGAAGCTGGCTGATGTCGGCAAGATCGAAAGTCCGCCTCGCATGGAAGGCAAGCAGATGGCTGCCCTCGTTGCTCCCAAGGGTGGCGGACACTAGGCAGTCATTATCAACCCCCGGTCAGTCTGGCCGGGGTCGTCTGCAAGATCGTCTAGGGTTGCTTCCATTTCAGCTTTGTCACTTCTGTAGTGGCATGGATACCGTTTGAATTGATATCCACAGTCACGCCTCCATGAATCCAGGTACGCCACAGAGTGGCACCTTGGGGAGTGTACGGATCAGGTTTCGGTCCGCGAGGCAGCGTCTCGGAACTGATCACCAGTTTCGGCTGACACCATGCGGCGAATCGTTCCGTGTTGGACACTCTCGACCCATGATGTGGTGAGACTAGCACATCCAACGGGTTGATAGGATTCGTCATCACCATCGAGAGCCCAGGTTCCTCCAGATCACCGGTCAGCAGAACACGTTTCCCTTCGTGTTGAATGAGCAGGACCATGCTGCGTGCATTCTCTGTTCCAACTGCTCCTTGTGCAGGCGGATGTAATACCTCAATAGTGAGCCCTTCCGCTTCCAGTGTAACACCCCGAGTCGTGACGCTGTTTGCCACCTGCTTCTCACTGATAGCTCTAAGGGTTGCCTGCGTGCCTCGGTCAGGCTTCTGGGCAAATGTCGGCGTCCAGCGCAATAGCCCGACACGAAACCGGTCGAGCAGATCGGGCAGGGCGTTGAAGTGATCGAGATCAGCATGGGAGAGGAAGACTTCATCGATCTTGGTTCGCCCGCGATACCACAAGTAATTCGACAGATGCCGATGAGCAACATCCGGCCCAGCGAGTGAACCCGCATCGTAGACCATGCACTTCCCGGCACTCGTCTCCAGCACCACGGCTGTGCCATGCCCGACGGAAAGGACCGTCAGGCGTAGTCCGTTCGGTACATCAGGTTGCGTCATCGGGAAGACGAGAAGTAACCAACCGACAGCAAAGAGCACCACCGGCTTCCACCAGCGTATCCAGCGATCCTGCAGCACCACCAGGATCAGTCCCCAATAGAAGAACTGAACCCACCAGTCGGGAACATCAGGCCAGAAACCATAGCTCCAGGGCAGGGCCTTTCCGAAGGAGACAAGCAGATCACTGCTTTGAAGTGAAAGCGAGGTCAACCAGGCCAGGCATGTCCCCAGGACAGGCACCCAGCCCAGCAGTACCAGAAGAAAGCCTGCGATCATCGCCATGCTGATGGGTAAGGCCAGCAAGGGTCCGAGCAGGACCGCTACTGGTGACACCAGATGGAACTGTTGCATGACTAGAGGCATCGTCACCAGCCAGACCGTGAACGATGTCAGAACTGCCCACTTCAGTTGATGCACCAGCCAGTAGAACACTTTCCAGGTTGTTGTCCGCAGTTCTGCTTCCGCGCGATCAAGTGCTGAGAGATTCTCCCGTTCAGTGCGATACCATGGGGCGACTATCGTCATCAGTGCCAGGACTGCCAGGAACGAGAGTTGGCAGCCGGTATTCGCAATATCGCTCGGGTTCAGTA